>JBGPFL010000047.1:0-12521 GCA_041483295.1 Blastocatellia bacterium
ATGATGCACGAGGAGCTTCAGCCGGGCTTCGACTTCTACAACGAACGGCGCGGCCTCTTCCTCAACATGATCGGCCGGCTAAAACCGGGCGTAAGCCTGGCGCAGGCACAGGCCAACCTCGGCACGATGGGCAACCAGCTCGAGCAGGAATATCGCAAGGAGAACGAGGGACGCAACGTAAGGCTCATCTCGTTGCTTCAAGCTCGACGGGATCCGGGCGGCGACGGCCAATTGCTGCTCATCTCGGGATCGCTGATGGCCGTGGTTGGCGTCGTACTCATCATCGCCTGCGTAAACGTGACCAATTTATTGTTAGCGCGATCGGCGAGACGACGCAGAGAGATCGCCATTCGGCTCGCGCTGGGCGCACACCGCTTGCGACTGATCAGGCAGTTGATGACAGAAAGCCTGCTCCTGTCACTGGCCGGCGGCGCGGCGGGACTGCTCTTCGCGGCATGGACTAAAGAGATAATTAGGTCTTTTGTCGCGGGGGATGGCGGCCCGAACACTCCGGACATCACTCTTGACTGGCGAGTGCTGCTCTTCACCCTCGTGGTTTCGGTGGTTAGCGGATTGCTGTTCGGGCTTGTACCTGCGCTACAGGCATCAAGGCCGGACCTGGTTGGAGCGCTCAAGAGTGAGAACCCTATGACGAGCGGCCGGCGCTTCAGGTTCAATCTTCGAAAGACGCTGGTAGTGCTTCAGGTGGGGCTGTCGCTGTTTGCTCTGATCACGGCCGGCCTGTTCGTGCGGAGCTTGCAAAAGGCCTCGGAGGTCAATCCAGGCTTCATCACCGAGAACATGCTGCTGATGGGTTTCGACCTCGGCGGCTCAGGCTACACCGAAGCTCAGGGCCGAGTGTTTCACCGCCAGCTTCTGGAACGTGTCAGCAGACTCCCCGGCGTAAAGGCGGCCACGATAGCGCGCGACCGGCCCTTCGCCGGCGGCTTCGCGCGCAGCGTGTTCATCGAAGGACAGGACCCCGGCCCGAGCGGACGGGGTGTGCTGGTTCAGACAAACTACATCGGCCCGAGGTTCTTTCCGACGCTGGGTATTCCGCTTCAGCAGGGCCGCGACTTCGAAGACGGCGACAACGAGAAGTCTCCGAAAGTTGTGATCATCAACGAAGCTATGGCCAACCAGTTCTGGCCCGACCAGGACGCGGTGGGCAAACGATTCAAGTTCTTCGGCGACTCAGACTTTCGCCAGGTAGTCGCCGTCGCCCGGGACTCAAAATACAACAACCTGATCGAAGAGCGCCGGCCTTTTGTTTACGTCCCTCTCCAACAGCTCTACGATCCACAGCTCAACCTCTTCGTGCGCTCTGAAGGCGACCCGAGAAGCCTGGTGGTCGCGTTGCGCGGCGAGGTGCAGAGCATCGATCCGACTCTGTCGCTGCTCAACATCGAAACCCTCGGCCAGCGCGTGAATCGATCACTCACAGGACAGCGTATGCAGGCGACGCTGTTAACGATCTTCGGCATGCTTGCGCTGGTGCTGGCCTCGGTTGGCCTGTACGGCGTGATGTCTTATTCGGTGGCGCAGCGAACGCGTGAGATCGGCATCAGGATGGCGCTTGGAGCTCAGAGAAGAGATGTGCTCAGTCTGGTCCTCAGGCAGGGCGCGGTACTGGTAGCAATCGGTTTGGGACTTGGTCTTGCCGTCGCGTTCCTGGTGACAGGAGGGCTTGCCAGCCTCTTCTTCGGCATAAGCGCCTTCGACCCGTTAGCATTCATCGGCACGTCGCTGTTGTTGGCGGTGGTGGCGCTGTTTGCGAGTTACATCCCGGCGCAAAGGGCGACAAGGATCGACCCCACAATCGCGCTCAAGTACGAATAGACGTTTCTCGTTTCGCGTTTCTCGTTCTCGTAGATCCTGACGAGGTTAGCACATAGAGCGAAAGGACCTGAGAAACGCAAAACGAGAAACGAGGAACGAGAAACGCCTTATGGAGACATTTATTCACGACCTTCGATATGCCGTTCGCACGCTTCTCAAGAAGCCCGGCTTTGCCGCGATTGTGGTCCTCGCCCTTGGCATCGGCATTGGAGCTAACACCGCCATCTTCAGCGTCGTCAATGGCGTCCTGCTCCGTCCGCTTCCCTATCCCGAGCCGGACCGCATTGTAATGGTCTGGATGAACAACACGCGGATGAAGGTCGATCAGGACATTCATTCCTATGCCAACTATGTGGACTACAGAGATCAGAATCAGTCGTTCGAGCAGATCGCAGCGTACAGCGGCGTCAGCCTCAATCTGATCGGCTCGGGCGATCCCGAACGCGTTATCGGCGCCATGTCCACCTCGAATCTCTTTTCAGTGCTCGGCGTCCAGCCAATGATGGGCCGCGTTTACACTGTTGAAGAGGAGGAACCGGGCCGCGATCAGGTTGTGGTTCTCGGTTACGGATTATGGAAGCGCCGCTTCGGGGGCGATCCCGACATAGTCGGGCAGACCATATCGCTGAGCGATGTGAAGCGCGAAGTGATCGGCGTGATGCCGGCGAGTTTCCGGTTCCCTCACAAAGACGCCGAGCTGTGGGCGCCGCTCGCCGTCGATCCCAACCGAAGAAGCAACCGAGGCGGCTTTTCCTACTACGCCATAGGGCGCCTCAAGCCGGACGTGTCACTCGAACAGGCGAGAGCGGATATGAGTTCCATAGCCGACCAGCTACAACAACAGTACCCCAATATCATGGAAGGCTATGGCGTGAACCTGGTTCCCTTGCACGAGCAGGTCGTGGGCAAGACCCGGCTGGCCCTGCTGGTGCTGCTGGGAGCCGTCGTCTTTGTGTTATTCATCGCCTGCGCCAATGTGGCGAATCTGCTGCTCGCTCGCTCCGCCGTGCGCGAGCGAGAGATCGCGATTCGAATGGCGCTGGGCGCCGGCCGACGCCGCTTGATCAGGCAGCTATTGACCGAAAGCTCGCTGCTCGCGTTGCTGGGCGGGGCGGCCGGTCTGCTGATAGCCAACTGGGGACTGAAGGCTCTCATCGCTCTCAGCCCCGAAGATACTCCTCGGCTCGATCAGATCACCATCGATCGGCGCGTGCTGCTGTTCACGCTTGCAGTCTCGCTCCTGACCGGTCTGCTCTTTGGGCTTGCACCGGCGTTGCAAGCTTCGAAACCCGACTTGAATGAATCGCTCAAGGAGGGCGGACGGAGCTCGACTGGAGGCGTCCAAGGTCGGCGCATCCGAAGCGCGCTGGTCATATTCGAGGTTGCGCTTTCACTAGTCCTGCTGATCGGCGCGGGTCTCATGGTCAAGAGCTTCATGCGCCTTCGAGAGGTGAGCCTCGGCTTCAAGCCCGACCGGTTGTTCACCATGAACCTTCAACTCTCAAGATCCAGGTATCAGGGGCGTCTGGGCCAGGCCTTCTATCGTCAACTCATCGAGCGAACCGAGGCTTTACCCGGGGTTGAGTCGGCCGGCGCAATCACCGGCATGTTTATTGATGCTTTGCCCAACTCGGGGAACTTCACTGTCGAGGGAAGACCGCCGGTGCCCGCCGCTGAAGAGGTAGAGGCGCCGGTGGATTTCGTTACGCCCGGGTACTTCCGCACCATGGGAATTCCGCTCCTTCAGGGGCGTGACGTCGAGGAACGGGACGATCCCGACTCTGCGCCCGTAGTCGTCATCAATAACACGTTCGCACAGCGCTTCTGGCCGGGCGAAGATCCCTTAGGCAAGCGGTTCAAATTCGGCGGGCCGGACTCACCTGCGCCGTGGCTGTCGATCGTGGGCGTCGTCGCCGATATGCGGCGCACGGGATACGATGCCGAGGTAAGGTGTGAAGCTTTCCTTCCTTACAGCCAACGTTCGTTCATCGGATTCATGATTCTGGTGGTGCGAGCCAGGGCCGACCCGAGGAGCATCATCCCGGCTGTGCGGGACGCGGTATGGGCGATAGACCCTAATCAGCCGATATCCCACATCAAGACGATGGACCAAACGCTTGACGAGATGATCTCGCAGAGACGGTTAAACATGGTGCTGTTCGGCATCTTCGCGGCAACGGCAATGATGTTGGCCGCCGTTGGAGTCTACGGCGTGATCTCCTATTCAGTCACTCAACGCGAGCACGAGATGGGTATACGCATGGCGCTGGGTGCACGCGGAGCCGACGTGATCCAGCTGGTGCTCTTTCAGGGACTGCGGCTGACGCTTGCGGGTGTCGGGCTGGGCCTGATCGGGGCGCTGCTGCTGACGCGAGTGATGTCGAGCTTATTGTATCTGGTCAGCGCCACGGATACGTGGACCTTTGCCATCATCCCGATGCTGCTCGCAGGAGTGGCTCTGGCAGCCAGTTTCATCCCAGCACGAAGAGCGACCAAGGTGGACCCGATGGTGGCGCTGAGATATGAGTAGGGGTGAGGTGTGATGTGGATGCGTGATGCGTGATGCGTGATGCGTGATGCGCGATTCGAAGGCGGAAACTGGCGCACGCAGGATCACGGATCACGCATCACGCATCACGCATCACGCATCACGCATCACGCATCACGCATCACGCGTCAGCATCACGCATCACGGAGGCAATTTATGGATACGTTCCTACAGGATTTCCGTTACGCCCTGCGAATGCTGCTGAAGAGGCCCGTCTTCACCGCTGTTGCGGTGTTGGCGCTCGCCCTGGGGATCGGCGCAACCAGCGCAATTTTCAGCGTCGTGAACGCCGTGCTGCTGCGTTCGCTCCCCTACCGAGAACCTAGCCGGCTGGTCTTCATGGCCGAGACCTTTCGAGGACGCACCGACCAGAGTGGCAGCGTGTCGTACCCGAACTTCATGGACTGGAGAGACCGTAGCGAGTCCTTCGAGCACCTCGCCGCGTTCACGTCAGGCGAGTTCATCCTCAGAAAGGGGGACAACTCGGAGCGCCTGCACGGAGCTTCGGTCTCAACCGATCTCTTTCCGCTGCTCGGCGTAAGCCCCGAGCGCGGCCGCGCGTTCCTGCCCGACGAAGACAAGCCCGGGTCGAGCCACGTTGTTCTTATCAGTCATGCCCTGTGGCAACAGCGCTTCGGCGAAGATCCGGATGCGGTAGGTAGCACCCTCTCCATCGACGCCAAGAGCTTCACCATCGTCGGCGTGATGTCCCCCGGCTTTCGGTTCCCGTTCGAAAACGAACGAGCCGATCTTTGGGTCCCGGTCGTCAATGTGTTCCCGCAATTCATCAATGAGCGCGAAGCTCACTTCCTCTCGGTGGTCGGCCGGCTCAAACAAGGCGTTCCACTGGAAACGGCGCAGTCCGAGATGACCGCCATCGCCGGGGGTCTTGCCGAGACCTATCCCGACTCACAGACTGGTTACGGAATCGAACTGACCTCTCTGCATGAATATCTAGTCGCCGACATCCGTTCCACGCTACTACTGCTGCTCGCGGCCGTAACCTTCGTCTTGTTGATAGCGTGCTCAAACGTTGCCAACCTGCTTCTGGCGAAGGCCACTGCGCGCCAGAAAGAGTTCGCGCTCCGCGCTGCGCTCGGGGCGAGCCGGTGGCGCATCGTAAGGCAGCTCCTCACTGAAAGTCTGCTCCTCGCGCTAATCGGCGGAGGCTTGGGGCTGCTGCTGGCGCTATGGGGTATCGAGCCTCTGGTCAGGCTCGCGCCTGAAGACATTCCGCGCCTGAACGAGGTCGCCCTCGACGGCCGCGTGCTCGCGGTCACCGCTTTGGTCACTATTCTTACAGGACTGATCTTCGGGTTAGTGCCTGCGGTCCGCGCTTCGAAGCCCGATCTGAACGAAGCCATAAAAGAGGGATCCCGGGGCACAAGCGCGGGCGCGAGACACGCTCGAACGCGGAGCGCCCTGGTGGTTATTGAAGTCGCAATGGCGCTGATGCTGCTGGTATGGTCGGGGTTAATGATCAAGACCCTGTGGGGACTGCAGCACGTCGACCCCGGGTTCAAGCCAGAGAATGTCGTGACCATTCAGACCTTCCTGCCCGATTCAAAGTATGAGGAACCCGCCAAGTGGTCATCGCTCTACAAAGAACTTGTGGAGCGGACGAGGGAGATTCCGGGCGTGCAGTCTGCCGCCTCCGTCACGTCGCTGCCGTTGAGTGGGGATAACCTGAAAGTGAGTTTCGAGGTCGAAGGGGCAGCGCCGGTCACGCGCGCCGAGAGAAGCTCCCCTGCCTATTGGGCCATCAGTCCCGACTACTTTGCCACCATGGGAATTCGGCTATTGAAAGGCCGAGCCTTCACTGAACGAGACAACGCGAAATCGCCACCGGTCCTGATCGTTAACGAATCGGCTGCCCGCGAGTACTTCCCGGGCGGGGACCCGATCGGCAAGCGGGCAAGTATAGGCTACAACAACCTGACATGTGAGATAGTCGGCATCGTGGCCGATGTGAAGGATGAAAGCCTGGAGAAAGAGGCAGGCCCGGGGATGTATCTGGCTTACGAGCAGACTCCCTGGTGGTTCATGAGCGTGGTGGTACGAACGACCTCTGACCCCGCGAATGTCGCAACTGCCGTCCGACGCGAAGCGGCCGCGTTGGATCGTGACCTGGCTGCCGGCGATGCCAAGACGATGCAGGAATATCTATCCGTAGCCGTCGCTGGCCCTCGCTTCATCGTGCTGCTGTTGGAGATATTCGGCGGAGTGGCTGTAGTCCTGGCAGCGCTGGGCATCTACGGTGTGATCTCTTACTCGGTCACTCAACGCACTCACGAGATAGGCATCCGGATGGCCCTCGGCGCAACCGGCGGCGATGTGCTGAGGCTGGTGCTCGGGCAGGGGATGAGGCTCACGGTTATGGGGGTGTTGCTCGGCCTTGGCGCTTCTGTGGTGTTGACGAGATTAATAGCGGGGATGCTCTATGGTGTGAGACCCACCGACCTGGGGACTCTGGCTGCTGTTTCAGTTGGGCTGACAGGAGTGGCTCTGGCAGCCAGTTTCATTCCGGCTCGCCGCGCAACGAAAGTAGATCCAATGGTCGCGCTGAGGTGCGAATAGCAGGGGTTAGGGTCAGGGGTGAGGGGCAGGCCAGGGCGAGGTGTTAGGGCTATGTCAGGTATCGGGCTTTGACGCCTGCGAATGTCGTTTCAGGTTGGACGGTGTAGAACAAGGAGCGGTGTCGGAGCGAACGATCAGATGCCGTTCCCCAAGGCCGGAACGCGACGCGAGTCCTGAACCGCTCAATTCGAATCAAGCACATCTAAAGTCCGCCCGACAGTGGCCGCCGAAACCGGCGGCCCAGAGCCCAACTCCAACTCTTCCAACCTGCCATCACTGGAAACCATGGTGATAGGTGTAACCGATAACTTGTCGCCTTCGCCCGTTCGTCTATTGCTGCCTTTGCTCGCCTTTCAAGCGCGTGTATTATTTCTACGCCATCACGTTACGACGTGCCGGCTACGAGCTGAAAGCTGATGAGAATGAATGACGAGCCAGTTTATCGAGATGCCCTGGGCTACTATGATCTGGCCCGTCGAGTGGGCCATCGCGTCTTGAAGTGCACTCCTCCATATGTCATCGGAGTCTGCGGCTCATGGGGCTCAGGCAAGACGAGCTTTCTGAAGATGCTCTGGGCATACTTGGGGGGACCATTTGAGTTGGACGGCGGGAAGTACCAGCCCTTGCAAGACGCCGCACGAGATGACTGGTTTAGCGAACCCCTCGGCGACTTTGATCAGTTGCGCAACGGAAGGAAAGTGGAGTTCGTCTGGTTCGATCCGTGGCAACACCAGTTCGAAACGACCCCGCTCGTCGCGCTACTAAATGAAATCAGGCGTCACTTCAGCTTAACGCGAAAGATACTCACCGAGGGTGGAAAGCTCGCGAACGTCTCCATCCACGCTGCGCTCGATGCTCTCACGGAGCTTGGAAAGGATCTAAAAATCCCGATACCGGGTGCCAAGGGAATTCTCGAGCGCGGGCGGGAATACGAAACCGAGCATTTTTCAAGCCCGCTTGCTTCTCAGCGCTTTCGGGACTTTTTTGAGGCGGCGATTCGCGAAGTAACCGATCACGGCTTGCTCGTTATCTTCATTGACGACCTCGACCGATGCGAAGGAGAGGTTGCTTATAGACTGCTCGACGCATTGAAGCTGTACGTCAACGCCAACAACTGTGTATACATTCTCGGGCTTGACCAGAACCACCTCGAGAGGTCGATCGCGAAGGCGTTGTCCGGAGAGCGAGACACGTGGCCCCACCGGCCCCTGGCGCGTGAATACCTGAGTAAGATACTTCAGAGCTTGTTTCATCTACCCGTACCGCGTCACAGCTCGCGGTATGTGGAAGAGTTGCTCGACCCGAATGATGAAGATTTCAAAAGACAACTGGAAAATCTCTTTGGTCTCACTCAGCCCGTCGGTTGGAAGCAGCTTGTGGACGCGCTCGACCGGAACCTGCCGCACAATCCGCGCAAGATCAAATCCTTCATCGCTTCGTGGAAGCTCTACCTTGATGCGCTGATTGGGCCGGTGGAAGGAGAGGAGAAGCTCGAATGGAGGTTGACGCTGGTACTTCACTATCTTGCCCAGTTTGAGGAGCCGCTCTTTCGAAAGGTCGAAGAGGCCCCGGCCTTCTATTTCGAGCAGGTCCTGCGATTTTGCAGAATGGGATCCACAAAGCACCCGCTATTTCACGGTCTAGAACTTCCGTACAAGTCCGGCTCGGAGACTGACGAAGAGGGCGGAGTGGGAGACGTAGAGTCCGGACGAGAGAAAGACGAAAGCAAGTCGCAGCCTCAACCGCGAATCTTCTGGATCAGCCGGCTGGTCAACGATCACTCAAACCGGAAGAAGTTCAAGGTCAATGATGAGGTAATTTATCGCCACCTGCTGCGAACCGGCGGCAAAGCTGTCGAGCCACTACGGCCTCAGCCGCCCGAAGAGATCACGAAATGACCAGCATAATAAAGGAAAAGCTCGAAGACGATTACAAGCTGTTTCTATCCTGGCGCTTCGATAGCGTTGAGTTCCTCGGCCTACCCAGTCTGAAAGAGAACAGGCCGCTCACGCTTGAAGAGATATATATTCCGCTCAGCTTCACGTGGAAACCGGGTAACGACGAGCGCTTCTACCTTCCAGAGGCGCTCGAGGCCAGTCGGCAGCTTGTCGTACTTGGCGATCCGGGTTGCGGGAAATCCACACTCGTCAAGTTGATCACTTACTCGTTTGGGCGCGCCGCTTCGACTCCGCTCTCGCGCCGCTTTGGTCCTCTGGTGCCGATCCCCATCATCCTTCGCGATTATCAAGTGCGCCTTTGGCGATCGAAAAAGGACATGCTGAGGGACTTCATAGGCAAGCTCGACGAGGACATTCGAAATCGGATAACGGTTGAGCGCCTACTTGCGGCATTGCGCGAAGGCCGGGGATTCTTGCTTTTGGACGGCCTGGACGAAGTGGGAACGCGCGAGGACCGCCTCCATCTGCGAGAGATCGTCCGCCCACTATTGGGAGAGATCGGTGAGAGCTTTGCGGTCTTAACCAGCCGCATTGTTGGCTATGATGAGGCGCCGTTTGCAGATTTTCCCCATCGCATCAAATTCGACCCAGAGCAAACAACAGTCATCGTTTGGCCATTGATCGCCAGCCGGTGTTACGTAGCACCGTTCAACGATGAAGACATCGAGAAGTTTATCACGCGCTGGTACGCCGCCCGCGAACGCGATCCCGATCGGCGACGGGAAGGCATCAACTCGCTTGGCCGCGCCTTGAAGCAGAACGACCGCATCAGGCGGCTTGCCGGCAATCCATCGCTCCTCACGTTGATGACCCTGATCCACCGTGTCACGGCGCATCTGCCCTCGGGGCGCGTGAAGCTCTACGACAAGATAGTCGAAGCATACCTCGAGACGATACAGACCTATCGAAAATTGGATCAATACCCCGCGTCACTCGACCAGATGAAGCGCTGGCTGGCAAGAGTCGGATGGGAGATGCAGGGACTTCGAAACAGTCGTGAGCAGAGTGAATTGCTCGTTTCGCGCACTGACGTTTTCAAGTGGCTCACAGAAGCGATCGGGTTAGATCGCGTTGGAGCCGAAGAAGAGGCCCGTCAGTTCCTAGACTACGTCGCGCGGCGGAGCGGGCTGCTGATCCCGCGCGGTCCGGAGGAGTTCTCCTTCGTTCATTTGACGTTTCAAGAATACTTCGCTGCTTTCCATCTGCGCGGCTTGCTGGGGCGATTCGAGCACTTGGCGCAGACTTGTAACGGCTTGGTCGAGAATCAACTCTGGCACGAAACCCTCACATTGCTATTCGAAATGCTCGCTGAGTTCCCAGGCGCGGGCGACGATCTCCTTGACGAGATAGTTAACGGGACGCAGGAGAAGAGGGAAAAGTGCGAAGGTGCTGCAGAGCTCTTTTCGAGTCTGTTGTTGGACGATCAAAGCGGGCTCGGCATGGCTAAACAGGAAGAGGCAGCCGCGTTTGCGTTGCGGGCGTCGAGCCAGCAATTCGATGAAGCCATCCTTGGGCGATTGCGGCAACTTTCACCCGATCGCTTCCATCAGTACGTCCGTAAATGGATGGAGAGGGAGTTGTGGAGAGCGGAACCAGACAGTGTCGGCAGAGATTTCTTCGTAGTTGGTAGTGATCTGCTACCCGACTGGTCCAAGAGCTTAGGAAATTGGGTTAAGAAACGAGGTGATCTGCCTTGGAATGAACTCCAGATAGAAGATGTCGTGCTGGCTGGTCTTGAAAGCTCTGAGGTCAGTGCGTGGGCGGCAGAGATACTGCCCCTCGGGGCTTGGTTAAGACCCCGCCTCGGAAGGTGGAGCAACGCAGTCATATGCTTCGCTGAGGCTGGCCTGTCTGCTCTCCTAAGGGCACCCGCCCGATCTCCGCGGCATCGCTTGTTAACTCAGTCAAGTCTTGCTTCGTCGTTCACTGGCTCGCTGGCGATTAGGGAACTATCGATGGCACTTGCGTTACGTCAGACGCGGGATCGATCTCTTGAACGGGCTCTCAATCGATCCTTAGATAAACCGTGGCGATGGGCTCGCGACTTGGCTCTTGACATTGCTCTATACCAGGACAGCGGGGCCTTGGCACGGGCTCAAGCTCGGGCTTTAGCTAGGGTGCCTGATTCAGGTTTCGCCATCGATCTAGTACGGCAGCTACAGCCGACCCACGCCTTGGCGCAAGCGACCTTATTGCCGCGGCCAAGGCTAAGCAAAGCGAATACTGAAATTGCCTCGCTTGCCGAGGCAGAGTGGCTGTTTTTTTCTCCGGGTGTTCCTGCCGATGAATTCAATGCAGCCAGAGACAGACTACACGCGATGGCAGCGGTCGAGGACGATTGGACTCGCGTACTCGCGCTTTCCGCCTTGCTAATGCTAGGAGAGGGATCGCCGCAACTCTGCCTCACACGCAACGAGCTGCTAGAGAAGGGTATCAAGCACAGCGACGCTTTTACCTTTTCAGAGAGGCTCCGACCCGAGACCGACACGCCTCGCTTCCGCGAAGAATTGCCGGAGGTCCTGCGGCTAACATTCCTTCATGACCCCGACGATCCCTGGCTCACTCCCGAGAAGTTCGATCCTTCAAATCCCGACTCGCGCTTTTTCCTTTCGACTCCCCGCGAGTTCTACGCGCTCGCAGCCGAAGTGCTCGACCCAGAAGGAAAAACTGATCTCGCGAAGTGGCACAAGAAAACCTGATCACCGAAGGAGTCTCTCCCGGTCCATTGGGTCCCAACGCGACGCATATCGGCTCACCCTCGTCCGTCGAATCGCCGTAGCTGCTTCCAGCACCTGGCTCCCCGACCGCCTACCGCCTAAGCCAGATTTGGGCCGGTTCGTCACAAAGGGCTTCTCCGCCTACCGGGTTCGACTTAGAGTTAGGCGTTACTTTGGCGAGCTTCGTTCAATTCAGAAGAATGAGGACCGAAGATCGAGGCTCGCCTCAAGCCAACTCAATGTATTCAAGAACCCAACCCACCCCAGGCGCAAGCTGCTCCAGCCTAGTTCCGTAGGACCCGTGCTGGCAGCTCCCGAGGGGACTGACGAGAGGAGATCACCCAAATGAAACGAAGCACCGAATGTGTGTGGCTTTCGATCGCGATGGCGTTGTTGATTTCTGCCCTGGCCCAACCCGCGCTCGCCCAGCAATCAGATGTTCTCAGACGTCCGACGGTTTATCGCCTTCCCGACATGGAACGGGCCATCGTCAAGAGCGACGTCACCTTCAAGACCGCCGGCAGCGAAGCCCTGAAGATGGATCTTTACTACCCGTCTGCTCACAAGTCCGGATCGAAACGTCCGGCCGTCATTTTTTTGAACGGCGTAGGCAATCCGGCGGCCCCTGCCGCGAAACTGAAAGAGTGGGGACAGTATACATCCTGGCCTCGGCTCATTGCTGCAATCGGGATGATCGCAATCAGTCACGACAGCCGTCCTTCGGACCCTGCTTCGGATGCCTCCGACCTGATCGCTTACGTGCGAAGCAATGCGTCCTCGCTCGACGTAGATGAGAGCAGAATCTGCATCTGGTCCTGTTCGGCAAACGTTCGCGTCGCACTTCCACTCGTCATGCAGCAGGACCGCGGGTATATTCGAGCG
>JBGPFL010000048.1:0-12474 GCA_041483295.1 Blastocatellia bacterium
ACGTAGTTGCGCGTCTCCTGGGCCATGTAGCCGCCGTTGTGCAACCGCCAGAAGTCACGACTTCCCGAGCGCGCTATCGCTGAATCGACATTGCCCTCGCCGGTGTTATAAGCAGCAAGCGCAAGGGCCCAACTCTGGTTGTAGCGGCTGGCCAGAAACTTCAAATAGTGGGCGGCCGCGCGGGTCGACTTCTCAGGGTTTGATCGCTCGTCGACCCAGTAGTTCTGCGCGAGCCCGAATCTCGATCCGGTTGACGGAACGAACTGCCAAATGCCCTTCGCATTCGCCGCCGACAGCGCATATGGGTTCCAACCTGATTCCACCTGCGCAAGCCAGATCAGGTCTGTCGGCACGCCCTCTTCCTTGAAGATGCGTTGAGCCATCTCACGGAAGCGCACCGATCGCTGAAGTCCCGCTTCCATCGTTGCGCGGCCGCGGCCTCTGGCAAAGTAGCCGATGAACTGCTTCACCGGCAGCGCCGATGTGAAATCGAAGTTGAAACTGCCGGCAATCCCATCGTCGCCCGCGGCCACTTCTTCGAGGTCCGCCTCAGACAGAGATGCTATCTTGTCGAGAGGAGACGGTTCGTAGCGTTGCTCGCTGAAGCCGCCATCCTTCTGTTCGAGCGCCGCGATCTGATAGCGATTGAT
Source organism: Blastocatellia bacterium (assembly GCA_041483295.1). Lineage (GTDB taxonomy): Bacteria > Acidobacteriota > Blastocatellia > UBA7656 > UBA7656 > DASYSA01. The sequence continues at coordinate 651 of JBGPFL010000048.1, forward strand.
CTTCTCGATCAACTCGCGATAGTAGAAGCGCAAGTGGTCATCACTGCGCACGTCGATGGCGCCCACCATGATCGCGTCTATTGCGAGGTCGAACTCGCGGCGAGCCCTGTCGTACTCGCCTTCAGAGTAGGCTTGTTGGCCCCTCTGGTAGTGGTTTTCAGCAGAGCTGACTATCTCGCGAATCTCTGCCTGCTTAACGATTACCGGCGCCGCCGATTGATTCGCAGAGGTCTGGGCGGACGCGGTGAAAGCGCCGAGCACCGGCCATATAATCGCCGCTATCAAAATCGCCGTTATCGATGCCTTCTGCTTCATCACCCGTCCTGGCCTATCAGTTTCACTATGCTAAAACGCCACTGCTGGCTGCTTTGTTCGACTATTATAAACCATTTGGAGGGGCAATGGGGAAGGATCTAGGATTTAGATCTAACAAAGCGATCTCTTCCTAACCTGGAACGAAACAACGCTACCACCTCTGCTAGATTGGGTTTCAATCTAGATCCTAAATCCTAAATCCTAGATCCTATTCCCGAACCTCACTCGTAACGCAGGGCGTCAATGGGATCAAGGGCGGCTGCTTTTCGAGCCGGGTAGTAACCGAAGACCACCCCCACGACCATCGAAAAGATCACTGCGCCAAAGATCGACGCGGGTGAAACGAGCGTCGGCCAATTGAGAAGCTTCGGGATCGCGATCGCAACTCCGATGCCGAGAAACACCCCGATTATGCCGCCGACGAGCGAGAGCGTGATCGATTCGATCAGGAACTGGCGCCGGATCACCTTGCTTCTGGCGCCGATGGCCATGCGGATACCGATCTCTCGCGTGCGCTCGGTGACCGACACCAGCATGATGTTCATGATCCCGATGCCGCCGACCATGAGAGATACTCCCGCAATCGAGGCGAGCAAGTTAGTCATAATCGTGCTGGATTGATCGGCTGCTTCGGCAACGTCGGTAAGGTTGCGCACGAAGAAATCATTCTCTTGATTTGGGCCGAGCTTGTGACGCTGCCGGAGGAGATCGGTGATCTGCTTCTCTGCGGTGAAGGTTGCAGCGGGACTGATAGCCGAGACCATGATCTGGTTGATATGTGTGATGGAAAGCATCTTCTTCTGCGCGGTCGTGAAAGGAACGATAACTGTGTCGTCCTGATCCTGGCCGTACTGGTTCTGGCCTTTGGTGCTGAGTACGCCGATCACGCGGAAGGGGAGATTCCGAATTCGCATCGTCTGGCCGACCGGATCACCGCCCGCAAAGAGGTTGTCTGCGATTGTCTTGCCGATGACGCAGACACGCGCCGCCGTTCGAACATCGCCGTCGGTGAAGAACTCCCCGTTGGCGACGGCCCACGCGCGAATGTCCGGGTATTTTTCATTCGCCCCCTGAATGCCGCTTGAAGCGTTCCAATTCTGATTGCCGAACACGAGCTGACCGTTGGCACGCACGCCGGGACTTACAGCGCGCACTGCAGGGCATTCCCGTTCAATGGCTTCGGCATCTTCAGGAATAAGGGTGTTCGAAGAGCCAGCGCCTCCACGCATCCCGCCCATGTTCATTGAGCCGGACTGCACGAAAAGCATGTTGTTGCCCAGGTTCGCGATCTGGGCCTGAATGGAAGCCGAGGCGCCCTGCCCGATTCCAACCATCGCTATGACCGCTGCAACGCCGATGATGATTCCGAGCATGGTCAGTATCGAGCGCATCTTGTTACGAGCCAGCGCGCGAATGGCTATTCTGAAGGTGACCAACAGGTTCATTCTTCGTCCTCCTCGTCTTCATCACCGAGCGGAGGCAGGCCCTCCAGAAGGTCGTGCGCGGAGCGTTGGGTGTCGACCTGGTAATCGCGGCTGATGCGGCCGTCTCTGAAGACAATTACCCGGTTGGCAAACTGAGCGATATCCGGCTCATGCGTCACCAGCGCGATCGTGATGCCGCGCTCCCTGTTGAGGCGTTGGAAAACGTCCATTACCTCGATCGATGTGCGACTGTCGAGATTTCCGGTCGGCTCGTCGGCGAGCACAATGGACGGTTCATTGACCAATGCTCGGGCGATTGCCACGCGTTGCTGTTGTCCTCCTGAGAGCTGATTGGGCATGCTCTGGATGCGGTCGCCGAGGCCGACGATCTCGAGAGCTTCCTGGGCCCGCTTCATTCGCTCGGCATGCTTGACGCCCAGATAGAGCATTGGTAGTTCGACATTCTCGATGGCCGACGTTCGTGCGAGCAAGTTGAAGCCCTGAAAGACGAACCCTATCTTGTGATTCCGGATATCGGCGAGCTCGTCCTTCGACATCTTCGAGACATCCTCACCGTCGAGGTGGTAATGGCCGCGCGTCGGGCGGTCCAGGCAGCCCAGGATGTTCATCGTGGTTGACTTCCCGGAGCCGGATGCTCCCATGATCGCGATGAACTCGCCGCGATCGACCTCGATCGATACCCCGCGCAGCGCGTGTATTTCCACGTCCCCCATCTTATAGGTCTTATGGACGTGGTCGAGCGTAATAAATCCCTGGGCGTGAGCAGGCACGGCAACTCGCTTTTCGTATTTGACTTGAGTTTCCAAATTGACCTTCCGCTTCCTTATTGCCGCAGGTTAGGCTTATCTCGGTCCTCGCGGTCCGCCTCCGCCGGCCCCCGGCGGACGTTGACCAAACGGCGTGGCGGTCGTCTGAGGTCGACTTCCAGCACTAGCCTCGTTTTGGCCCACTACGACTATATCACCCTCGTGGATGTCGCCACCCATTACCTCAGTAATGCGGCCATTGGTTATGCCGGTGCGAACGAAGCGGGGCTCTATCGTCTTGCCGTCGGTGAGTATCCAAATCTGCTGTGCCTGGCGCCGCTGGCCGCCCTCACCCTCTGCCGGGCGCCCTTGACCCGATCCAGGGCTGCCGCCCTGGTCGCGAGCCGGCGCTTCACCTTGAGCCTGACGTTCAGCCTCGCGCTGCTGCCTGCGGGCGTCCATCTTCAGTTTCAAGTCCGCTTGTTGTTTCTCTGTAAGCTCCGGCTTGAAGCGAAGCGCTGCGTTGGGAACGGTCATTACGTTGTCTTTTCGGGAAACAGAGACTGTGATGTTAGCGGTCATGCCTGGGCGCAGTTTCATATCCGGGTTAGCAACATCGATGACCGCGCTGTAGGTGACCACGTTCTGCAGAGTCTGCGCATTGAGTCTGACCTGTGATATCTGGCCGCTGAAAGTTTCGCCCGGGTAAGCATCGACCTGGAAGTCAGCCTTGATTCCCTGCTTAATCTGACCCACGTCCGCTTCATCGATGGATGCCAGCACCTGCATCTTGGTGAGGTCGTTCGCTATGGTGAAAAGAGTGGGCGCTTGAAGACTGGCCGCGACGGTCTGGCCAACATCCACGTTCCTCGAGACCACAACCCCATCAATCGGAGAAGCTATGATAGCGTGACTCAGGTTCAGATTGGACTGTTCGAGTTGTGCCCGGGCTTGAGTCAGGGATGCCTTACTCTGTTCCAACTTCGCTTTGGCGGATTCGTTGGCAGCCTGACTCTGTGCGATCTGAGCGGTTGCCTGTTCGTAGCGTCCAACAGCGGCGTTGGCCTGAGCCTGAGCGCCTTCCAGGTCACGGCCGGAGATGACGTTCACCAACTCCTGATATCGTTTGACCACGGCTTGCGCGTCATCGCGCTGCACGCGGGTCACCTCTTGATTCGCCTTCGCCGCCGTCAGGTTCGCCTTCTGACTGTTGATCTCCGTTTCGGCGCCGTGAACCGCGGCTTCGGCATTCAGCACGTTGGCCTTTGAATTGTCTACCTGGGCCTGGAATACGGCCGGGTCGAGTCGAGCAATGACCTGGTTCTTCTTGACTTGAGAGTTGAAGTCCGCTCCTAACCAGGAGACCGTGCCCGAAACCTGTGAGCCTACCTGCACCGTGGTTACAGCCTGCACTGTGCCGGTTGCCGAGACTTTTACTTCGACAGTGGTCTTTTCGACTTTCGCCGTAATGTAGTCGCTGGCGCTTGCGTTCTTACCCCACAAAAATGCGGTCACTACGGCGCCGCCTCCAATAAGAGCCAGGATAACGAGCAGTATTCGCCGCTTCTTGATCGCCTGTAAGATTTTCTTCACCATCTCTATCTCTCTTCTCCATTCCGTTCTGCTAAGGCTCCTTCGCCGCGCTAAAGCCGACGTTCGAAGCCTAAACCTACAATGTTTAGACGCGGCACACTTGTCAACCGTTACCTAAACTTTCGCATGCGCTGCGGAAGTACGGAAGCATAGAAGGGAAGTGCTTGACACGGTATTAGACGCCGCTTAGAGTTTAGGGGATTCAAAAAGCCCCCTACTAGTTTGACGGCTCGACTAGAAACCCGCTGCTGTGTGAGCAGCAGTCTCTTCGATAACAAAGTGAAGAGTCGATAAGCTTCGACCCGAGCACTTCCGCACACTTCATGAAGCTCAGCGTGTCTGCATATCCAGGATCTATTCACGGGATACTGAATCGTCACCGGTTCATAATCCTGGCCATATCACTGTCGTTCGCCATTTCCCTTCTTCATCTCTGGTTGATCCGGGGCAATCCGACCTTCAACACTCCCGTCATTGACTCATCAGACTATGTGCGAGACGCCCGGGCATTGCTGGGGCGGGCGCCCGCTAGCGAGCCGTACTTTCACTCTCCGCTATACATCTGGTTTATGGCCTCGGTATTTAAGCTATTTGGAGAACAACTGATAGTCGTCAGGCTCCTGCAGGCAGTCATGAACTGCCTCACCTGTCTGCTGGTTTACGCCCTGGGTTGTCGATTGTTCTCCCGGGCCGAGGCTTGCGTAGCTGCCCTGATATGGGCGCTCTATGGCCCGATAGTCTTCTACACCGGCGAACTGCTCAACGTCGCTTGTATTCTATTTCTGTTCGTTCTTGCGCTGCACCTGGCGATTCGAGCGTCAGACAGGCCTTCGATAGGCAGATGGCTCTCGGCTGGGCTCGTGACGGGCTTCGCTGCACTGGCGCGGCCGGACATACTGCCCTTTGCGGCAATCGTAGCGGCTGCGGTTGTGGTCGCAGCGCGGCCCAGTGGGATCCGACTGGGGCGCAGATCGGTCTGGTCGGTGGTGTTCATAGTGAGTTTGGCGGTCCCGTTGTTGGCGGTGGGAATCCGGAATCAAAAGGCGAGCGGTCGCTTTATGGTTCTCCCTGCAAATGGCGGTCTCAGTCTCTATATGGGCAATAACCCAAACTATGAGCGAACGATTGGAATTCGGCTCGAGTCCTGGCACACGCTCGTGGACATGCCTCTTACTGACGGCACGAGCTCGGACCTCAATGACCCCGGTCACGGCTCGTACTATTTCCGGAAGACGGTTCAGTTCGCCTCAACGTACCCCGCCGTCTATCTTGGAGGGCTGCTCTACAAGAGCGGTACGCTGGTCAATAGTTACGAGCTCCCGGAAACCTTCGACCTGTATACCTTTCGAAAGTACAGTCCCGTGTTGCGTGCCCTCGTATGGCGCGTGGGCAGCTTTGGATTTCCGTTTGGCCTGCTGTTGCCTCTTGCAGTATGGGGGGCATGCGTGAATTGGGCGCGACGGCGTGAAATCTGGTGGCTATGGGCGATTACGGCGTCTCTTATCCTGTCGCTAGTAGGCTACTTCAACTGCTCGCGGTACCGCCTCTCTATCGTACCCATTCTCATCCTGTTTGCCTCCGCAGGACTGGTGCAACTGTTTAGTCGAGCCAACCGCGACCGAAAGAAGTTGTGGGCGGCTGCCGTCGTCCTTCTCCTCGTAGGGATAGTGAGTAACTGGCCTGTTAAGCATTTCACCCAGACCTATGACTTCGAGGCCGAGACCTACGGCCTGGCGGGGATAGCGTTGGCGAATGAGGGACGTACCGAGGAAGGACTGGCTTCGGTGCGCCACTCGATTGAGTTGGAGCCAGAGAGCTACTACTCGCATTTCATGCTGGGGAGGCTATTGGTCCAGTCCGGGCGATTGGATGAGGCGGTGCAACACTTCTCGAAGGCCCTGGAGATCAATCCGGACTACTACCCGGCCTATTCCGAAATGGGTCTCGCGCTTGCAAACAACGGGAGGTTAGACGAGGCGCTGCAATCCTTTTCGAAGTCGCTTGAGATTAATCAAAGGCTTTGTGTCTCGCACTACTATGTTGGAGAGATAATGGCCGCAAAAGGCCGATTTGACGATGCGTTAGAGAGTTTTTCCAGGGCCTTAGAGATCAACCCACGGATGTATCTGGCGTACAACGAGACGGGATTTGCGTGGCTGCGAAAGGGCGACCTGGACAGAGCCATCGAGTTCTTTTCTAAGGCCCTGGAGATCGATCCAACCTTCGTTGTCGCCCGCGACAACCTGAACGGGGCGATGGCTCAACAGAGGAAGCTGCGCGAGTCCAAGCCCCAATCCCCCGACTAGTCGGTCGCTCGGTTGATCAGAGCGCAAGAATGAGAATAATCGAGATAGAGAGATCGGTCCTTGACAGATTTCCAGAGCGCTCACTATAGTAGTCGTTCGCCAAGAGGGCGGTTAGCTCAGCGGTAGAGCATCGGTCTTACAAACCGGGGGTCACTGGTTCAATTCCAGTACCGCCCACCAGGATCGACGGGGCGAATGCTCAAGACGCTGAGTAAAAATTGAATGTCTGATGCGGAGTCGTAGTTCAGCTGGTTAGAACGCCGGCCTGTCACGTCGGAGGTCGCGGGTTCGAGTCCCGTCGGCTCCGCCACTCTGTTAAGGACTGGGTGATGATCTCTCGATTCATTACTCAGTCCTTTGCGCTTGCGCTTACCCAGTTCTCTCCTGCTCAGCCTAGGCTATGATCACCGTAGATCAGGCGCTCAGCATTACGTTGAAGCGCGTCGAACCGCTCGGTATCGAGACGGTGCCGCTTGAAAAGGCGCTGGGCCGAATACTCGCCCAAGACATCATCGCGGACATCGATCTCCCGCCCTTTGATCGCGCGCGGATGGATGGCTTTGCCGTCCGCTCGGCAGATCTCACAACTCCACCGGCCAAACTGCGTGTCATTGGCGAGATCGCGGCGGGGGCGACCTTTGAGGGGACGCTTGGTCCCGGCGAGGCGCTGAAGATATTTACCGGCGCCCCTATGCCGGCGGGAGCTGACGCCGTTCAAAAGGTAGAAGCCACAGAGATCGATGGCGACACCGTGGTGATCAAAGAGCCGGCGAACGCCGGACAATTCGTCACTCCGCACGCCAGTGAGGTTAGAAAAAGTGAAGTCGTTGGGGAGTCCGGCCGACAGATTGGCGCCGCCGAGATGGCGGTGCTCGCCTCGTTCGGATATGACACAGTAAGCGTGGGAGTCAGGCCGAGAGTTGCGGTCATCTCGACCGGCAGCGAGCTCATCGAAGTCTCAGCGAAGCCAAGCGGAGCTCAGATACGAAACTCAAACAGCTATACCCTTGCTTCATATGCCGGGCAAGCAGGTGCGATTGTCCGTAATCTGGGAACAGTCACCGACACTGAGGAAGCGACGCGGCAGGCACTGCTTGATGCTTCAGCGGACAGCGATCTTGTCATAACATCGGGCGGTGTTTCGATGGGTGACTACGACCTGGTCAAGATAGCACTAAAGAATATTGGCGCGGAGATCTATTTCGACAAGATCATGATCAGGCCAGGTAAGCCTACCGTGTTCGCGCGCCGCGGCCCGACGTATTACTTTGGCCTGCCGGGCAACCCGGTGTCTACATCCGTGACCTTCAACGTGTTTGCCCGCCCGGCGATCAGGAAGATGCAGGGCGACCACTCACCCTTGCTTCCCGCGATTGTTGCGACACTTTCTCGCGCCATTCGGGATCCCTCGAGTCGCAGAAGTTACCTTCCGGCTCGTTTGTACATCGAAGGAGGTCGCGCTGTGGCCGAGTCTCTCAAGTGGGGTGGCTCCTCTGATCTTGTGGCGTTCATGAATGCAAATGCCTTGATAGTCGTCGGCGAAGAGGTACGCGAGATCGAAGCAGGCGAAATGGTTGAGGTCCTGTGCCTCAGTCCTTTTTGAAATAGCCAGGCCAGGATCACGAGGACACTCCTAGTCCAGTCCCAGTGGACGGTCATTGACGTTTAGGTGTTTAATTAGCCGCGTTCATTATGCCGCTGACCCACATAGATGAAGAAGGCCGCGCTCGAATGGTGGACGTGAGCGGGAAGCCCGTTACCACCAGGACTGCGGTGGCGAGCGGATTCGTGCGGATGTCTTCTGAAACTGTCGCCGCAATCAGGGCGCACCGGACTCCCAAAGGGGACGCACTGGAAGTCGCCAGAATTGCCGGAGTGATGGCGGCCAAGCGCACCGCCAGTTTGATTCCGCTCTGTCACCCTCTTCCGCTCAATCACGCCGATGTTCAGCTCGAGGTGCGCGACGACGGGATTGCGATAGTTGCAACGGCGACCACTGACAGCAAGACGGGCGTGGAGATGGAAGCGCTGACCGCCGCCTCGGTCGCTGCCCTCACCATCTATGATATGTGCAAGTCGCTGGACAAGGGTATGGTAATCACGGACATCCGGCTCGAGTCTAAGAGGGGCGGCACTTCGGGAGACTATCAGCGCAAGTCATAAGCGGCGAGCGAGCGATTCGCGCCAGGGTCGGCCCTGACCCCTGGCCCCTCACCCCTGATTCCGGTGGCGGCCAACAGAAGCAAACGAACATCGGATGCCCGCCGCTCGTACACACAACTATGCAAAGCCAGTCCGAAGTTAGAGACTCATTCAGACTATTGATGCTCGCGTCGGCTGTTACGCTGGTGTTGTGGTTCATTCCATTCGCTGAAGTGATCACCTATCCGATTCGGATCTTCGTGACCCTGGTTCACGAATCGGGGCATGCCCTGGCTGCGCTTGGCACGCTGGGCAGGGTGAATCGCGTGCTCCTGGATTGGAACGGCAGCGGAGTAACTGAGACCGTAGGTGGGGCAGGGCTGATGATTTCGAGTGCGGGGTATCTGAGCACGACGCTGTATGGAGCAGGTCTGCTGTTGCTGCTCAGACAGGTACGCTACCTGCGCGCGGCCACTGTAGGGACCGGCGTGGTGCTGATACTCATGACGGCCTTCTTCGGGGGCAATCTCCTTGCGTGGCTGGCTGGGCTGGTCTTTGGGATCGGCTGCATCGTGCTGGCTCTGAAGGCAAGGGTTAGAGTAGTCCATTTCCTTATGAGCTTTCTTGCAGTCCAGAGCTTGTTGAATGCATTTTATGATCTGCGCACCCTTGTATACCTGTCGGCGTACGACTCGTCCAGGCCAACGGATGCTCAGAACATGGCGGCGGCAAGCGGAGGCGTCATTCCCGCAATGGTATGGGCAGTCCTGTGGTCACTGATCTCGTTGGCGATTCTTGGCGTGACGATGGCCTTCTACTATAAGAGTCTCCGACGCAGGGCTGCGGTCGCGGAAGAGATAAGTCTCCCGATGCTCCTGGATACAAACTCAAGAAGTGCTGCCGATCGGAGCCTCTGACAAGCTTCAGGGATCGGGCTGACTTTCTGACATCCTCGACGGCGTGCAAGGGTGAGATCCAAGTCTGGTTCCCGGTTGAACGTGAGCGACCAGGCGTTGGCTTCGCGCCTCTGCCGCCAGCGGGTCGAGTCCACTTCTGGCCGTAGCCGCAGGCGCTGAGAGCCCATCGCAAGTGACATAATCTCTTCACGTACATAATGCATTCTGACCGGATCTCGAAAGCGAGGCCTGCATTGCCCTGTCGGCCGGCAATTGCGCTTAGGAAAGCCTTCGCATACCAGCATGTGATGACCTTCTCCCTTCACCCCAACCTACGCAGGGTTATTTGGACTGGCAGATCGCCCGGCAGACGGGATTCGATCACTCTGCCAGTATTGAAGTTTCCGTTCACGGTGGTGGCACAGGCATTGCTCTCAATTGGACCGAACGGAACAGGTCGAATTGGAGCTAGCGGCGGATCGAACTCAAAAGGAGCGAATTATGAAAGCACAACGCGGGTTCTCTTTGATCGAGCTAATGGTTGTTATGATGATCATCGGAATCATCGCAGCCATCGCGATACCAGGCCTGCGAAGGGCGAAGCAGAACGCTCAGTCCGGCTCAGCGATGCAGAGCCTGAGAACGATAACCACCGCTGAGCTGCTATATGAGCGAAAGTTCAAGAAATACGCCGTTTTGGCTGACCTTGCGCCTGAGGGTTCGGTCGACCCCCACCTGGGAGCGGGGTCCAAGAGCGGCTACACCTTCTTGATCACGCTTTCTCCAGATTCCGTTGGACGCGTCGACATGGCGTTTGAGTGTATCGCGAACCCCGACGAAGAGCCGGCGGCTCGCCCTTTCTACTTCGTCAATGAGACGACTGTTATTCGGTTTAACGAAGGCTCGGTTGCTGACAAGACCAGCGCTCCGATACCGAGATAGTGCTTTCCTGCCAAATATTGGCAAGACTTCGTACCACATTCTGTTAAGAAACCCTGAACTGGGGACGCTCTATGACTGCGTTCTGAGCCGCGGCCAAATGCGGATGCGGCCAAGCGTGCTGTAACCACTTGCTCCGGCGATGGGTCCCCCATGATCAGCAGCCTTCTCATCCCGCTCTATCAGAGCATCCAGCCTCACGCGGCACCCTCACGCTCGTGAACGTATGCCGTACACGTTAAGCCAACAAGAGAGTCCGCCTAGTTGTAATGCCCATCTCAAACAACGTGACAAGCGTAACTGTGGAATCGACTCTCGGGTACGTATACTCGCGGCGAAGCCCCGAAACAGAGAACGGGACGACTGTCGAAGAAGATTAGAACAAGACAAGCGTTGAAAACCGTGGAGAAGTCGTCTGAAAAGGTGATCGAGAAAGAACTCTTTCACTGGCGACCTGGGACCCTCGCCCGATCCGATACCCCATCAGGACTACTTGTACCTAGATTTTCAGCCATCTTCTGACGGAATCGTCGCGAGCGCTTGTTCAAATCCTGGTGGCGGCTAACTACAGCTTACGATTTGGATATGATCTCGTTCGTACCATATTGCCCCTTCAGACAGGGGCAGAGTGGCGAGATCCTCTACCCGCGTTTTGTTTAAGAACTGTGAAATGGCGGAGCCTTATCCCTCGGATTGTCGAAGACAATTCCCTTTATTAACCGTCACTTCACCGGCCGGCTATGTTGGAGGGGCGCGAGTGGCACAACCTTTGCCCAACCTGAGGATGCGATCTGTCCTAAGTCAGCCGATAGGGACGATGACCTACGGCAACGCAGATGTAATTCAAGGAGCAAGAACAAATGAAGAATGAAAAAGGGTTTTCTTTGATTGAGTTGCTGATAGTCGTCGCGATTATCGGTATCATCGCCGCTATCGCCATTCCTAACCTGCTTAAGTCCCGACAGGCGGCCAACGAGGCGTCGGCCATCGGTTCGACACGGACTCTGGGAACCGCACAGGCGACGTATCAGTCGACCCGAGGGCTTGGAAGGAACTTCGCATTGAACCTGACGGTTTTGAGCAATGATGGTGCGATCGACTCCACCCTGGGCGCCGCCGCCAAGAGTGGTTACAGTTTCTCATGCGTGGGCGTCGCCGCCAGCGGCAGCAACCCATCCTACTTCGACACCCAGGATGTTCCCCAGTCCAGCGGAACGTTCGGCACGGGCAACCGAGGATTCTCATCCAACGAAACCTATGTCATTTACCAGGACGGCACTGGCGCCGCCGCCAAGGCCGCGTTCCCATCGCGAGCAATCACTACAATGTCAGTATTGGAGTAGTCAGGTGTAACAACAGGATTCTTCCAAGAATCAGAAGAACGGGTGAGCCACGAGGCTCACCCGTTCTGTTCGAGTGGCTTTGCCCAACCAGGGAGAAGC
>JBGPFL010000049.1:0-12433 GCA_041483295.1 Blastocatellia bacterium
ATTATCAATCTTTGCCCGTTGCTCGCCGCGGTAATATTGAATAATCAACTCGCGATTATCAGGCTCCAGATTCTGTAAACATTGCTCGAGGCAATCCAGGCGATTCTCTCTACTCTCCGCGGCTTCCTCAAGTGCAGAAAGTTCGGCTGGGCTGGAAACCGGCTGTCGCGGGTTTGACAGTTCGTCAAGGCTGACCTGGCCGCGATCTGTGCGGCGCTGGTATTCGAGAAAGACGTACTTGGCCACAATGTAGCAGTACTGGGCTGGAGTGGCTCCGGTGATTGAGCCCTCTTCCTCCAGTCTCCTGGCTACTCGGTTCAGCGTTTCATCGGCCAGTTCATCCGGCGGGAGGCAGCTCTTCCGGTCAAAGTACGAGACCAGTCTCCGGCGCGTCTCCAGGTAGTTCTCACCGCTGGAATCCCGTCCCTCATCAAGCCATGCAAGCAGCCCGCGGAATGCGCCCTGGGTCAACGCCCAGTCCTTCTTCCGTTCTGCCTTTTGGATTGACGTATCTTTCACGTTCTCCACTGCTCGTGATCCCGTGTGGCTAAAAACGGTTCCGTCAAACTGGGGAAGAGTCGTTTCGCGTTTCGCGTTTCGCGTTTCGCGTTTTGCGTTTCGCGAAACTGGTCCCAATTCTAGTGGCCCGCACGGTAGACAGCAACCTATTGCTCCCACCGGGCCGACACGGCCGGCTTTCAGCCTGAAGCTGCGCGCGGCCAGCGCAAGGTTGGCCACATTACACATCCAGAGCATGTTCTCCATCCCGCCGGTGCGCCAGTAGAACGATAGCTGCGCGATGAAGAACGCGAGGGGCAGAACGCCCAGCAGCCGTAGCTTAGACGCTACATCTTGCCGGACACCCAGCGAAAGATCTCCGGTTGATTCTGAAGCCGTCGCCATCTATCGGGCGCTCAGCCCTTGCCCGGAACGTAAGCCTTCTTGACGCATTCATTGGCGACTTTATGGGAGTCGAACACGTTGTCGCGTTTGAGCACGATCTGATATTCAGCCAGCGCTTGCTCTCGTCTCCCAAGAGAATCCAGGGCCTGTCCCGCGTGCAGATGCGCCAGCGAGACCAACGATGGGTCTGCCTTGGGCCACTTGACCACTTCGCTGTAGCGCTCGACTGCCTCAGCGTAGTTGCCCTTGTCGATCAGAGCCTCGCCCCACTGGTAGTTCACCACATCGGCAGCGGCCTGCGCGATGCGACTATCTTTCAGGAGATCGCCATACCCTTGATTGCCTTCGGCGGGACGATTCATGCGGAAGAGCATTCCCGCGAGCTCGATCCCGAGGAGATAGTTGCGCGGATACTTGTGGGCGAGATAAGTGATCATCTCGAGAGCGCGCTCAGGCTGGCGCTCACGAGTGTAGATGCCGATGAGCAACACCCGGGCATCGTCTGCCGTGTACTTGCCTGACTTCGTGACCATCTCGAGACGTTCAATGCCTCGCTTCTTCGAACCGCTCAGGCCGGCCAGCCGCGCGAGCGTCCGCCAAACCCACGGCAGGTTGTCGATTATGTAGTCGTAGAGCCCGATACTCAGATACGCGTCGACGTAGTTGGGGTCGAGCTTGACTACTTTTCTTTGAATCATGATCGATTCGTTGGCATCTCCAATCGCCCGCCTGAAGCTGCGTTTAACCGTCACGCTATATCCGGCGCGCAATCCCAGCGCAGCGCCCTCGTAGTAGAGCGCCTCGGCATCTTTCGAGTCCTTCTGAAGCCGGGCCGCTGCCACGGCCAGGGCTCGCCGGATCAGTTCGTTGAACTCACGTTCGCGCTTTGGGTCGACCTTGTCTTGTTCGGCATCCTGCTGGTAGAAGGAACCGCCCGAGTAGAGCGACGACGAAAGCCTGCGACCCGCATTCAACGTTTCGAGCCAGAAGTTGTTGGCAAGATAGACGTAGCCCGCCGGGTGGTCGGGCGCGATCTTGATCATTTGTTGGAACAGCTCCCGAGCGGCCTGGTAGTCGAGGTTGTACAGCGCATCATTGCCTCGCTCGCGCAAGCTGTTGAAGTCGGCGCCTGTCGCCGTGCTGGTCACGGTGTCAACGGCCCCGCCGCCCGAGGGCTTCTGAGCTGAAGGTCGCGAAGCAGCGACGGCGTATGCGGGCACAACCGAAGCCGAGATTAGAACACTAGCCAGAAACGAAATTGCTACCGGATGCATTTAGAACCCCCGTTTCACAAACAACTACGCAACGATCATTGACAGCGCGTCGGGCACCACATCGAATGTCATCGGCAGCGGGCCGATGACCTCTCCATCCACCTCGACCCACGGTTGCTGGGATGAGTTCGCCGCTATATGCCGGCCGCGCACCATCGTGGCATCGGTTCGCGCTGTCGTTCCCCTCGCGCAGGCTAAGAGGTCGAACATATAACTCAGATTAGCCGTCCGCCGGGGAACTATGTAGACCTCCAGCGACGGCTCTTCAAGTCTCGCGTCGGGCGCCATGCAGAGACCCCCTCCATAACCCTTGCCATTGGCGATGAGCGCGAATACGCCGTTGTACTCTTTACCATCGACCTCTACGGTGAACTCCTCGGGCTTCCAGGTTAAGATGTGCTTAAGGCCCTCAACCCAAAACGCGAGCTGTCCTGCTACTCTCTTGAGCTTCGAATTCACCCGGCGGGCCACCGATGCGTCCAGTCCAATGCCGGCGAACATCAGGAAGTAGCGTTGCTGCTGTGATGCTCCGGAATCAACCTGAACGCCTCCCTTGACTTCGCGGCGCGCCACGCCGAGCGCGATGCGTGTAGTCTTGCCGGCGGCGATCACATCTGCAAGGCGTTCCATCGACTGCGGCATCTTCAAATCGCGCGCGACGACATTCGCCGTCCCGCCGGCCCAAACCGCAAGTGCGGTCTCGCTCCCAACTATGCCTTGTAGCACCTCGTTGAGCGTGCCATCCCCTCCGTAGCTGACGACTACGTCTACACGCCGCCGGGCCGCCTCGCGCGCGAGTCTCGTTGCGTCGTATGGCCCGGAGGTGGGTCGAGCTTCAGCCGTGATTGCCCGATCAGCGAGCAATCGGACCATCGTCCGAGCGTCATCCGCCCGGCTGCCCGACCGGCCCGCCGTAGGGTTAAAGATTATCTCTACTCGCTCGACGGTCATGGCTGAACGCTAATCTGGAGCAAGTTCGATGCCGTTCCGATAAGACAACTCAAAGCATTGTAAGTCCGGGGTGGTGCGAGCGCCAAGGAAGGATGGGGCGCAGTATTTCGGCGACGATTGGCGTGTTATTCCAGGGCGGCGGCGGATGCGCCACCGCCCTGTTGTCCAGCGAAGCAGCTCACGTCTCATTTCACGCTGAGCACGTGGGCAACCGCGACTATGCAGTCTCCGTTCGACAAATATCTGACTACATAGTTCGTGGCTCCGGGAGGAACCGCGTTCCCGAACGGGCTGCTGGTGTTTGTATCCCACAATTGATTCAGCGGCGCGCCGTCGCTGCCGTTCCAATCGGAGTCTGTGTTGAGCGGCGAACCGATCCCTTTGATCTGAACAAGGTTCAGGAACGTCCTCTCGCTGGTGATCGGAGCGCTGGCGAACGTGCTGCTGCCGACCTGGCCGTCGGCGCCCAGCCGGGTGTGCTTCAAGGTGTTGTAATGCGGAACCGGCGCCGGCAACGGGTTGTTGATGGCGACGCCGCCGAAGAACATGATCGCCCCATTGTTTATGAACACACGAGCCGCCAGGGGGACACTGGGGTGGGAGTAGATGACCACAAGACTGGCCCCTTCGGATAATGGAGTCGGCGCCGGCACGGGAGCGTGCAACCACGGGTCCCTGCCATCGGTGATCGAGCTGGGCAGCCTGGAGACTCGATAGTCACCATTGATTCCCGGCGCGACCAACGCTATGACGCTGGCTCGGTAGGCGACAAAGGAACTGCCCGGCCAGCAGGGAGGCGCCGACACTCCGATAAGACGTCCGGTCACAGGTACTCCGTTGAACAGCACCGTCTGTGCGAGCGCTATCGGGCCCGTGATGATTTCGCCCCAATAGAGGAATGCCCGTACTCTGGTAGCGCCGTTAGGAGCGCCTCG
Organism: Blastocatellia bacterium; assembly: GCA_041483295.1. Classification (GTDB taxonomy): domain Bacteria; phylum Acidobacteriota; class Blastocatellia; order UBA7656; family UBA7656; genus DASYSA01. The sequence goes on from JBGPFL010000049.1 coordinate 4,064, forward strand.
CAGCCGGATCGTCCCGAAGCCGGCGTTGCGCGTGGCTACGCCGTTGGCCACGTGATCCAGCCCACCGCGAAGTGGCACTGGAATCGGATATACCTTCGCGATGGGAACAGGGGAGGGAGCAGCGGCCGAGGCGGTTGAATCTTCCGTATCATCTGGCGCTACCGGGTTAGCTTCGACGGACTCCGTGTCGAGGCTCTCCATGTCTTTGAGACTGTCTTCCAGGTCGGCTGCCTTTTCCCTACTGGTACCATCCTGGACGCCGCCGTCCGTTTGCGCGGTTGACGCCAGGGGTCTTACGACAACGGCCGCCAGGAATAGAGCAGCTATTGTCGCCGAAAGCACTAATCTGGACATCTGTCTTTTCACTTCGTTGATCCTCCTGATTTTTGTGAGTTTGTTCTCACTCGTGTAGTGAATCCACCTGGGAGGCAAACCAGGCGGCTTGCGGGATATGAGGCAGAACGCTCTGCTCATACTCTCGGCCCTGGGGAGATGGCTTATGGAGGGCAAAGAATGTAAGAAAATACATTGGCCGCAAGAAACTCCCACCTGCTGGTCCCGGGTAAGCCTGACTACGCGAGAGTAGGCGGTATCCACATCCTCAAACGAACCCTTATTGCTAAGAGACAGGACGCTTCTACAGCGAGGGATCGCTGCGAATTTCGATTATGAGCCGGAAAGGAAAAATAGCCCGGAGGAGAGAGCGGTTGGTTCAGCGCGCCCTGTGAAGTGTGGAGAGAGAGGAGTTCCGGATTGGGTCGATCGGCGGGGGAAAAATTCTTCTGAGATAGAGATTCAATTACTCGATCTGATAGTTTGGCGCTTCCTTGGTTATAATCACGTCGTGCACGTGACTCTCGCGCAAGCCGGCGGATGTGATTCGAAGGAACTTGGCTCGTTCCTGTAGCTCTTTGATAGTTTGGCAACCGCAGTAGCCCATTCCCGCGCGCAAGCCTCCAACAAGTTGTTGAACCAGGGAAGACAACGGCCCCTTGTGTGGAACTCTTCCCTCGATGCCCTCGGGCACAAGCTTCGACGCCTGAGTTTCACTCCCCTGGCCATATCGATCCTTGCTTCCTTCTCTCATGGCGCCGATCGATCCCATGCCCCGGTAAGCCTTGAACGAGCGGCCCTGGAACAGAATCACTTCGCCCGGACTCTCATCCGTGCCAGCGAACAGCGAGCCGATCATCACCGAATCTGCCCCCGCCGCAATTGCTTTTGCGATGTCGCCTGAATACTTGATGCCGCCGTCGGCGATGATCGGAACGCCTGACCCTCGAGCCGCGCGCGCACAATCGATGATCGCAGTTATTTGCGGCACGCCTGCGCCGCTTACGACGCGAGTCGTGCAGATCGAGCCAGGGCCCATGCCTACTTTGACCGCGTCGACTCCGGCAGAGATCAGGTCCTTGGTCGCTTCCGGAGTGGCTATGTTGCCCGCAAGGAGATCAATTTCGGGGAAGCGGCTCTTTATCTTCTTTACCGCGGCGATGACGCCTTCGGTGTGGCCGTGAGCCGTGTCGATAACCAGCGCGTCAACGCGGGCGCGAATCATCTCGTCGGCGCGTTCGAAGAAATCGCCGGTGGCGCCGATCGCCGCCGCGACTCTCAACCGCCCGAGCGTGTCCTTCGCCGCCAGCGGATACTTGATCGCCTTCTGAATGTCTTTGACTGTAATAAGCCCCTTGAGGCGGTAGTCATCGTCAACCACCAGGAGCTTCTCGACTCGGTGGCGTTGAAGAATAGCCTTGGCTTCTGTAAGCGTCGTGCCCACCGGGACGGTTATGAGGTTGTCCCTTGTCATCACTTCGCTGATCGCGAGGTCGAGGCGGGTCTCGAACCTGAGATCGCGATTGGTTAGGATGCCGACCAGCCGGCCGTCTTCCTGGATTATGGGCACGCCCGAGATATGGTAGCGCTCCATCACCTCGACAGCTTCAAAGATGGGGCGATCGGGCGTCATCGTCACCGGGTCTACAATCATGCCCGACTCGCTTCGCTTCACCTTATCGACCTCATCGCGCTGGGCTTCGATCGAGAGATTCCTGTGGACGACCCCGATCCCTCCCTGCTGGGCAATGGCGATGGCAAGGTGTGACTCGGTCACGGTGTCCATAGCCGCTGACGTGATGGGGATGTTGATCGAAATGGTGCGCGTGAACCGGGTGGTCGTATCGGCATCGGATGGAAGAACGCCGCTACGAGCGGGGACCAATGAGACGTCGTCGAAAGTAAGCGCCTCGGGGATTCCAGTTGCCAGCATCGTCCACCTCAATAAGAGAGCTTTGAGTCGCGCGCGCTTCAGCGTGTGATCCGTGTTGCGCGATTGATGCCGGCCAACAACCTGACCAGCTTCCGAGGCTACCAAAGTGAGTATGGGAATGCAAGGTGAAGAGGAAATTCGAAATGCGAATGCGAAATGCGAATTTCAGATTTCATTTCGCACTTCGCATTTCGAAATTCCTCACCCTTCCCTCTTGTAGGCGCCATCTATCAATATTGGAACGCAAACGCTCGCATTCAGCTCGGAAGCGATGATGACGTCGCTAACTTCATCTCTAGTCACTTTTTCTTTACCTGAGCTGCAGCCCAGGATCTGCTCAGAGAGATTTGAAGAAGCACTCTCGAATGCTGCCCTGGCAACTCTTGCCTCGGGCGAAAGTCTGCCGCGCAGATACGCGATAATTGCCCCGGCCCCCACCAAATCCTCGACGCATGGGCGAAGCGTGCCGTCATCCCATCTTTCACCGGCTGGAATAACGGAGACGTTTGCTCCCTTCCTCATTGCAGATTCAGCAACCGCTCTGCAGTTTCTCAAACACCCGGCGATCGTTGGCTTTGAACCCGTCCACAAACTGAGACTGGACCCATTCGGTGAAGGCAAGACGAGACGAATACCGAAGGGCAGGCCTTGCAATGATGCTGGAGACAGGCAGTAGCCTCTCTTGTTGTTCTTATCTCCGACTTCCGCCTCGACTGAGTTCGCAAATTCATTTGCGGTTTCGTCTTTCCAGCGAAAGGGATAGACGAGCGCCCCTTGACAGGCCGCAATCTCTACGGAGGTCGAGAATGAAAGAACATCAACGATGATGATGACGTCGCTGATAGGGGCAAGCAGTGACACGCCCTTCTCGCCCCATTCGCAACGGATATTGTATTCAGATTGGTCGAATAGCATGATGGCCGCTGCGGGCTGCTGTCGGAAACCTGTCGGAGAGGCCGGACGTCATCGATCGCCAATCTCCTCAAACGCCGCGAGCAGTCGCTTGGATGCGTTGCGGCGCCATGCCTCCTCAAGGAGCTTGCGAAGATCGTCGGGATCAACCCTTGAGAGCCGCACGAGCATCGCCGGATAGCAGCGATAGTGGTCCGTAATGTAGAAGGTCTCCGGATCGGCTCCCATCAGCACTTCGCGCGCGGCGTACTCGACTCTTATGGCGAGATCGCCGTCCTCGCGAAGGCGGGCGAGGAACTTCCCGCCGACCCTGAAGGCGGGGGTGCCGTAAGACTTTCCCTCCTCAACTCCTGGCAGACCGAGTGCCAGCTGGCGAACGGTCTCGAAGGTGACCGGCTCGTCCTTGCGCCCGCGATTCCGTGTTTTTGGCTTGCTCAAGTTCACCTCACTCTGGCTCAACGCTGGCGTTGATATTGCGATCGGAGGCCTCCGACGGTCACGTCAACGATGTCACTCCGTGGCCTGGCGCCTTAGGGCGGACTCCGTTTACTCGCCGCGTCTGCCCCACAATCTCAATACTTCCCTATGTCTTCTCTCCGCGATAGCGGGATTTAGTTTCCTCGTCAGCGATCCGCGTTCTTTCCCGGTTCTTGATCATCTCCTGTGCATTCCCCGTCACCCGACCGGAGTTGCCGTATGACAGAGTTCAGATGCTCTATTTCACTCTTGGACCTTTCATTATTCTGCTCGAGCTGCCGGATCACGGAATTAAGATGTTCAATTTCGCCGGCGGCCCGGTGCTTCTCTTCACGGATGAGATCAAGCTCCTTTGAACCCAACCTGAGTTCATCTGCCAGCCTGGCCTCGACTGTCCGAAACGTCTCAACAAGAACTCCATCGGTGTGGGCAACAAGAGAAGGTGTCTCACGTGGCGCTTTCATGTGGTTTTCAAACTCGTCCATATTCAATTCCGGATTGGTTGCAACCACGATGAGATAGCGGTAACAAGGCTCTCGGTAATCGTAAGGTGATAGTCGGGCGTTGTAGATGCTGTTGAAGGGCTCGAAGAGATCAAGACTGGCCTGCCGGTACTGCAAATCAAAGAAGATCAGAATCTGATGAATCCATCGGTAAACATAGTTGCAGGGCAGGGCTAACACTCGATCTCCACCCTGTGCTTTGAGTGAATCCAGAGTGTGCTCCAGGGACTCCAGGCCAAACTCTATATGCTGCTCGAGCGGCTCGAACCTTTCGGCGTACTTTCCCCAGATGAAATCGAATACGATTCGGTCGAACCTGGTGACTACTTCGTTTCCCTGAGGCGCGGCGACCAACACCAACCCATCCGTCACACGCAGCATTTCACGCAGCAATCCCGGCCGTTGATCTGCCGGAATGTGTTCATAGACGTCGGAGATCATGCAGCTATCAAACGACTTGTCTGGATAAGGCAGAGCAACAGGCGTGCTTAGAATCGGCTGATTGTTCTCATGAGTCGGATAGCGAACTATCCGAGCTTCCGGAACATAGTCATGCAGTCCTGTCTCTCTCCGTGATAATTCCAGAACACGGGGTTGAGGTGTACATCGTTGCCGTGCCGCTTCGCGGAGGCATGCGGCAATCTGCATCATATTCTGGTAGGAGTCAAAGACGCGGCCCAGGAAGCTCTGATCAGCGGATTGTCCGGTTGCGTCATTCATATCAGCGCCTCAAGTGCCAGTCTCTAGATCCGAGACTCGAGCGTCTAATAAGGTTGTCAGATTGCGTTGAAGTATCGCTTGGCCTTTTCCGTCAGAGCAACGACGAATTCCGCCTTACCGTCGGTGTAGGCGACCCTGTCATTCGGATGCTGATCAGCGAGTGACTTTTTCAGCTCCTCATACCGCCTGGCTTCGTGGCTGAACTCACGCAGGTAGTCCCTGAAATAAAGTCTCTCCCACAGTTTCGAGTCCGCTTCCACCATGTGTAGATGGTGGGTGCGCCTGCCTTCTGGATTGCGCTTTATGAACCAGGCGTAAGCTGGCTGAACATCTTCCCGCCAAAAGTAATCGTACCCGGCCGCTTCCAGCAAAGGCACAATCTGTTTCTTGGTCTCCTCCAGGCTACTAACCTCTACCAGGATGTCGATCACGGATTTTGCAGCTAAACCAGGTACGGCGGTGCTCCCAAAATGTTCGATCCTGTTGACTAGCGATGCCGGCAGTTTGCTCCGGAGAAAGTTTGCTTCCATTTCAAATAGCATTGGCCATTCCGAGTTGTAGGGAGCGATTGATATCTCCTCCCGAATGGCTTCTTCAATGCGCTGCGCCAGGCTCTTCTTCACGATGAGTTGTTCTTCTGCAGGCTGGCACGGGTATGGGCCGCGCTAGTGCAAAGCCGAATCTAAGAGACGCGCAGAGTTGGGGTCATCGCCATCTGGTGCTGCCCTTTCGACGCTGCGAGGCGGACCGCTGCGTGGCCGATTGCGGTTTACTTGCAGGCCCAACAAGCGGCTCCACGGTAACGCTGACCTTGTCACCGACTGAGACCCCGGCTGCTCTTTGAAGCTCGTCGTTGACAAGCATGAAAAACTTTCTGGAACGTGGAACGATGAAAGTTTCGAAGCACGCGCCATTCAAATCAGCCCGAACCGAATGCCCATGTCTGCCCCGCCAAAGCTGTTTGCGTGGAATCGCCCATTGCTTTGCAGGATCGAATGGAACTTCGACGGCCGCTCCCTTGTGCCCCGGCAGTAGCTCCGCCTTGAATCTTTCTCTCTTCATTCTTGTCATCCTAAAGCGCCGCCTTCGTCTGGCCAGGCGGATCGTCAGACTCGCGCCCGCCGGCTTGCAGCGCATTGTTTGGAGCAGACAAAACGCGGCGATTCACCCTTGACTCCGTCAGTTCTCCACTCCTGTCACCCAAGCATCCAGCTTGCCGAGTTCCGCGTCAAGTTCTGCGCATTAAAAAATGTGCCGGCGGATCACACGCTTTACTTTTCTTGATGGTCGCAACAAGGGGTTCATGCGAGGCATCCTTGACCGCACAGGCGCAGAGCACGGCTACTCGCAGTGAGGGATGCCTTCGAGAAGATCATTCCGGGACCGAGGTACGGCGAGCGCACAAGGACTTCGGCATCAAGGGGCGCGGTCAAAGTCGCGGTTGCAAAGCCGGGTGAACTGCGAGCGCCGCCCACCCGGCGTTTTCTTACGCAGGTATGCTTGAATGGCGACGACAACGGTTGTGCAGGCGCCCGCGAGTGAAAACCCTGCAGACCCGCCGTGCTGGCCGGCGGGTCTGGCCGAGTTGCCGAGTTGCCGAGTTACGCCTTCACGTCGTCCCAGAGCCGTCTTAAGTCGCCCGCTGGATCGCTCTCCACGCGGCAGTTGCTGTCGAAGGTCATCGTCGCGCGAGTCTCGGGCGTATATGCCGGCCACTGCGGAAGTCCGGGATGGTTCGGATTCCCGGTCTTCGCAAATGCAACCCAGGCCGTGCTCATTTTTTCGGCAAGCGCTCGAGCGACCGGGCCCATTCCCGTGATGCCCTGGGCGTGGATGTTGCCTACTACGAGTGGAACGTCGGTCCCGTGCACGGCCCCAAACTTTCCGCCATATCCTGGCGAGGGCCAGGTGAACAGATACATGTAGACCGGCGCTTTGTGTTGGGCAAACTTGCGCTCGGCAAGAGTGACCGCGCTCTTGCGTCCCCCGCGGTCAGTGAGCATACGGCACAGGAGCAGGAACGGCGACGTGGTCGGATAAGCGCGGCGATAGGCGCCAATCACACGATCGGCATCATTGCCGGCAATAGTCTTCACCTGAGTCTGGAGCCCTCCCTCGTCGAGTGAGAAATCAGTCCTGCCCAGCGCAGCGTCATCGAGAGTTGTGCTGACGATTACCGGCACGTCTGCCGAAATTGCCGGCGCAACCGGATCGAAGGGGTTTTGCGGAATGACCGCTCCGTCAACCATCGGCCCGAATCCGAAAGGCGGGCTTTGCGCGGCGAGCGCTGCTTGTGCCGACATCATCATCTCGACAGGGACATCCCGCAACTCAGTGACCCGGCTGTTGTCGAGGCCTATCTGGGCAAGCATTCGCTCTGCAGACCTGGTGGCAGTCTCTCGTGGCGTCAAACGAAGCGCCGAGCCGCTCTGAATAGCCGCGCGATGAAAGAGTCCCTTCGCAGCGGGCATGGTCAGCAGCGTACAGACCTTGGCGCCGCCGCCGGATTGGCCGAAGATCATCACGTTGCCGGGGTCGCCGCCGAAGTTCTCGATGTTGTCGCGGACCCATTCCAGCGCGGCAACCATGTCAAGCGCTCCCGCAACTCCCGACTTGGCAAACTCCGGCGGTGCGCCCAAACCGGCGAGGTTCATGTATCCCAAACACCCCAGCCGGTGATTGACCGAAACGCCGACGGCATTGTGCTGGCGAGCGAACTCCTGACCGTGAAAGCCCGGGTTTGATCCCGACCCGGTAGTAAAGCCGCCTCCGTGGAAGCAGACCAGCACAGGGCGCTTGCCGCCGTCTTTGATGGCGGGCGTCCACACGTTTAACGCGAGACAGTCTTCTCCCTGGGCGCTGGCCGGGTAGAACCAATCGATCAATCTCACGTAATCTATTCTGCCTCCCGAGAACGGCTGCGGGGCTACACGGCCCCACTCGGTCGCCTCGCGGACGCCCGTCCACGGCGTTGGCTTCGTGGGCGGCATGAAGCGGTTCTTTCCCGCCGTTGTTCCACCGTAGGGGATACCCTTGAACACCTTGACCCCATCTACGGTTGTCCCGCGGATCTTCCCTGATGTTGTCTCGGCAACCACATCGCCGCTCTTGCGCGAAGCTCTGGTGTCCGGAAGTGAGCTCGCCGCGCGGCTGCTCGCCGACGCGAGCGGCAGGATCGCACCCGCCTGAACGCCGGCGGCCAACAGCGATGCTTGCTTCAGAAAACTGCGGCGCCCGGATACGTCAGGCGCTGTGTCGCGACTCGAGCTGGACTTTCTACTATTCATTTGAGTCTCCTTAGTTTCAATGAACGCTGCTCTTCCGTACTAGTGGACTGGACTGCGAATTCGATTGCGCTTTCTCATTAACACCCAACTTCAGTTGGGTGTTGCGGCTCCAGCGTGGATCGCAACCGTTTCAACGGTTTTGATCGGCCCCTCGTGGATGTAGCGAAACTGTTGAAACAGTTCGGAAGTCCGCGCTCCCCAAAGC
>JBGPFL010000050.1:0-12258 GCA_041483295.1 Blastocatellia bacterium
GAAGCAATTCAGCCGGCTAAGCGGAATCTACATCGACAAGAACGACGTCCTTTATGGCGCCGACTCAGAGTCCAACACGGCCCGGCATTCGGGCTGGCAGAGAGGCATCAGGATCGGGAGCGTCAGGGACGGCAAAGTCACGGCATTCATTCCAGACCCGAACCCCAATCCGGACTCGGGAGCGGGAGGCGGTACCAGCGCGGCGGAGGGTGTTGCAGCAGATGCCGCCGGCAACATATACGGGGCGGAAGTGGGCCCGCGCGCGTTGAAGAGATACGTCAAGAAGTAGTTTCCACCATCACGCAGTAACGCAACCGAGGAGGATACTATGAGACGCTCGTTATTCGTTCTGTTACTCATGCTGACCCCTGCCGCTGCGCTCGCACAGGCACCGGCGCCGGAAATCAAGTTCGACGCAAGCGCAGACTTCCTCAAGCTGCCGGCGGACCTGCACCTTGGCGAAGTCTCGGGTGTGGCCGTCAACTCAAAGCGCCACATATTCGTTTTCCAGCGCGGGAACAGCACCGGGCCCGCATACGCTGCAACGGCGGCGCAGTTGCTGGAGTTCGGGCCGGACGGCAAGTTCATCCGTGAAATTGGCAAGAACCTCTACGCCTGGTCGTACGCTCACACGGTGCGAATCGACAAAGACGACAACATCTGGGCGGTGGACAAAGGCTCGGACATGATCATCAAGTTCAACCCGGAAGGCCGGGTGGTGATGGTGTTCGGCCGCAAGAAGGAGGCGTCGGATGAAGCAGTGCCGTGGACCCGCGTGACGCCCCCGCGCCCCGCTCTGGACGGCCTGTTTCGGCAGCCTACCGACGTGACATGGGACACCGAGGGCAATATCTTCATCAGCGACGGGTACATCAACTCTCGGGTGGCGAAGTTCGACAAGAACGGCGACTGGGTGAAGCAATGGGGCGATCGCGGCGACAAGCAGGGCGAATTCAACACGCCTCACAGCATCGCCGCCGACGCTAAGGGGAACATCTACGTTGCGGATCGCGGGAACCGGCGGATCCAGGTCTTCGATCCCAACGGGACGTTCATTCGCGTGATCACGATTGATGTGCCTTTCGATCCGAATACCCGGCCGGCACAGGGCAACATGCTTGCGCCCGAGGCAGGAGCGAGACAGAATGGCGCGCCGTGGGCGATCTGCATCACGCCCGGGCCGAATCAGGTGCTGTTCTCCTCCGACGCGTACCCGGGCAGAATCTACAAGCTCTCGCTGGACGGAAAGGTGCTGGGTGTGTTCGGCAGATCGGGCAAGCAACCGAAGCAGTTCGGCTGGATCCACGAGATCGCCTGCCCGTCTGAGAATGAGATCTACGTCGCCGAGTTGTTGAACTGGCGGATCCAGAAACTAACGCTGCACCCGGAACAGGCCCAGAAGGCGAGTCGCTGAGTCTCCTTGTGCGTCCGCAGAGGGACAGCCAAAGCGAAAGCAGGCTCGACTTCAGGAAGTATGTCTCAAATATAATGGTCGGCTGTCATCTGCCAGCCGAGCCGGGTATCGCGGTTTGATTGCAGGACCTGTGATGTGGCAATCTGTTTATCAGGTTATGTGAAGATGAGGAGTACATAGATGTCGGCAACGGTAGAAACCCTTGAAGCAGAAGCCTTGCTACTGACGAGAGACGCGCGTGCAAGACTAATCGAGAGGCTCATCGCCAGCTTAGACGTTGATCCCGATGTCGAGGAAGCCTGGGCCGTTGAGGTTGAGCGCCGTCAAGCAGAGATCGTGAGTGGGAACGTTTCTCTAGTTCCCGGTCCGGAAACCTTAACTAAGCTCAAAGCTGAATTCAAATGAACTATTCGCTGCATATCAGCTCATGATCTCTACTCTCAAATTCTTCCCTTACGCCTTGGCATACTTTTGTATCGTCGAGCGACGGATGTCTTCAGCGTGATTCTCTATTCTTGAAATCGCCGACTTCTTGGTCTTCAGTCTCGTGCCCACTTCATCTTGAGTCATCCCCGCCTTCTCGCGTGCCTGCCGCAGCAGAGGGCCAACTTTGAAATTGGAATAGCCCGCTTCAAAGCCCTCCGCAAATTCAGGGTCTTGCAACTGTCGCTTCTTAACGTACCTTTGAAGATCGCTCATTACTTCATACTCCTGTTTCCAGCGAAGTGGCGTCAAGGTTTGGTTTGACTCTTTAGGGTCCACCCGGGATGCTTGGATTCCCAGTGATCTGGTCGTTCGTCGCGGCTTTTCCTGCCCTCGTGCTCTGGCTCCTGGGCCGAACTCCGCTTCTCGCGACTAAGAAGCGGGAGAAAGGGTGAGGGAGAAATGCGGCAAGCAGCCAAGCAGTTCCGGTGGATGCATGAGATCGCCTGCCCATCCGAGAACGAGATCTTTATGTCGCTAAGATCTACTGGCGCGTCCAGAAGCTCACGTTACCACTGGCGCCGCGGCAGATGTCCCGTCGCTGAGGTCTCGCGCGCAGATTGGTCATCGGCTAAAGGGTCAGGAATGCCTTGAACGGTACGAGGAGCAATCTCACTAATCCCGCTAAAGGGTGGTGCCGAATGAGCAGGCGATGGAAAGAATTCCACGAAGCTCGGCCGGATGACCCCCAAAAAGTATGAGGCAGGCCCTCCAGACCGTCCGGGTTTGATTGCTCCATTGTGGTTAATTTAAAACCACCTACCCTCTCCAGTTGGTATCCTGTCATCGTTCGATTGGCAGTTCAGAGCTACAGAACAGGAGGACTGAAATGTACAACGGTGCCGCTGAAGCGGTCTTGGATCCAGAGTTTGAATCGGCCTTGGAGTTGATTAGGATGCTCGAGGCGGCTCGCGGCAATCCCGAGTTGCTCAAAGAGATCATCAGGCTTCTGAACCACCCAAGCAACACACTCGAAGAGTTCCTTGAACACTTGCTGAACAAGCTCATGGAGCTTATACCCTCGGACTTGGCGTTCATAGGACTGGTCACCGAAAACGAGGGAGGTCGCCCGAGGGTCGTCGTAAGGCAACCCGACCAGCACATTATTGGCGCCCTAAAGGGCAAGCAGGATCACCCCCTGTCGGACTTCGCAATCGGGGGAGACGAGTTACCTCGCGATCAGCGAAGCCTCACCGGTTTTGTCGCACATACAAAGCAGGCGCGCCGAATTCCCGACGTCACGTCGTGGGCCGAAGAAACCGGCTTCTATAGAACCACTTACGATTTTATCAACTCAGAACTATCGGTACCGATTCTGTTCGAGGACCGGGACGTGCTTGGCATCATAAGCATGCAGTCGACCGTCGAGGACTATTACAAGGACGAACAGGTTGCCCAGCTTCAATGGGTTGCTCGTTTGATTTCGCGCGTCCTGGATGCCTTCATGAATCGCGCCGGCTACCGAAAGCCGTATCTGACGGTGCTCGATCGGATCAGTCAGGAACTCATTGAGCTCCGAGTAAACTCCGACTTGAGTTCCCGCGCACGCACGTACCTGTCGCGGGACTCGAGGAAAGTACTCAACTCTGTTGCCGCCAGGATCGCGACCGCTCTCAATAGCGCAAGCTGCGAGATCTGGATACTCACCAGGAACCGCGAAGAGATGCTTCTGGAAGGATCCTTCCCCGAAGACTCCCGAGCAGCGGCCCACGGACCGGATGACCTCGCATTGCAGGCCATGAAGCAAAGGTGCCTGCTTAGAGTAGACGCAACTGCCAGCGAAGACGGCGAGCCCCATCTGGCTGCGCCTTTGTTGGCGAGCGACAGGGTTCTCGGCGTGAGAGCGTACGGAGTCGTGCGGGTTACTTCCCCAAACAGTGGTGCCGGCGCGAGGAAGACCTATACCATCGGGGATGAACGGCTGCTTAACGTATTACAACAACCTCTGGCGATTCACGTTCACTTGAAACACCTCGAATGGGAGCGGCGTGCGGGTGACTTCCGGCGGGCGGAACACGTTAATGCGTTGCTCGACATATTCGCCGATATTGACGCCGATATTGACCTCGATACAGTGGTACAGCGGGCCTGTGAGAAAATCATTTCTCTGTGTGATGCGCTCCACTGCTCGATCTTTATTCGCGATGAGGCCGCTGCCAAATTCGAGAGACGAGCTTCCTCGCCCCTGCCCGAGGGTGCTTTTCTAAACAAGAAGTATTATGAACCCGGCGAGGGTCTGACCGGATGGGTGGCTCAGCACGGCCTGCCGCTCAATCTGCAGACTCGGCGCGACCGCGATCTGGAGCAGATCCGACCTCGCGTGGATTGGAAAAACAAGGGAAAGTATCAAGACAAGGGACTCATAGATCGGCCTTTTGTGGCTGTCCCGATCAAGCTGCACGGAAAGACCCTCGGCGTCATCCGATGCACGGACAAGCGCGGGGAAAAGGCGGTGTTCACCGAAGCAGACGGGCAGATCCTTCTCCTAATTGCGGCACATATAGCCTCGGCTATCGCCTTCCAGCAGCGTTATGAAGGAGAACTTAAGCTTCTGAAGAACATCAGGGCGGTACTCGACGTGGTCAAGAATCGGTATCAGACGCCCGAAGCAGACCAATTCGAAACCGCGCTTCTCACCCAGGTAGTCGATGCGGCGAGAACCATCTTCCGCGCCGACGTCGCGATAATCTATCGGCTTCGACACGACGCTCTAAGCGCTCCAATCAAATCGGGAAGCCTCCAGTATGAAGAGTACTTTGGCGCTGGGCTCGATAACCAATCCGCAGTTTCCCAGATGCTCAGCGCAAGTGATGATGCGCACTACTACCCCGACTCCCTCGACGAGCCATCCCTTACGAGCAGTCCCACATCGGCTACCGGCAGAACCGCGACGGGGAGGTTCGTGATCCGCGAAGGTATTTGCAGCTCTGCCGCAATCAAGATTCAAACTGCGGAGTCTGTGAGGGGTATCTTGTTCCTAAACTACCGCGGGAATCCAAAATCCTTTAGCCCACAGTTTAAGGAACTGCTGAGGGTCTTCACTGGTATCGCCTCGGTCTGTGTCGAGCTCTCAGAGTTACACAGAGACTCAATAGAGATCGCCGAGCAGCTTCAAAACGCAGTGATCCCGGAGTTGGTACGAGACGTGATCGTCGATGCCGGCATCGGCAACAGACGCTTGCAACAACACGATTACGAGGAAGTGAAAGACTACCTTTACGCTATCGAAAGTTCCGCTCAAAGAACCGCAGCCCTTCTGAGCGACATCGTCAGACGAATGGCTGGCAAACTCACCTGGGCGCAGGAGCGCACTTAGTCCTTGTTTGTGAGGAGGCACTATGCCCTGCAGAGTAGTTCTGGTCGGCATATCGATGTTCAACGATTTTGTACAAAAAATAATAGAAGCCTCGGACGGGCAGATCGACCTGGTTGCTCGCTTCGACCGCCAGACAAAGAATAACGGACAGATAATCGAAGTACTTTCGGAGTTGCCCGAATTCACTTGGGTCATTGTCGACCCGCCGGCGGGCAGGTCGGAGCGTGACCAGGCCATTATCACTTTGATTAAGCGCCAATTCCCGAAAACCCGGGTGCTCGCGTCTACCAATGACAGCGAGCTCAGTTCGAGATGCTTCAACCAAAAAGCCGACAGGTTTCTCGCGCACGACTGTATAGGCTATGATGCCGTCACCGGGATTCTGTTGGCCGAACCGTCACAACCTGATATCAAATTCGTGAGCCTCGTCGTTATCGCGGACTACTGCATCGAACTCACGGGAGAAATTGACGGGGGTCATCCTATTCCCAAACAGATTGAAATATTTTCCAGCCCGGGCATGAGGTTCCTATACTTACTGGCGCTCGAGCGTAGCCTTAATCGTCACGACTGGCTTCGATACATTGCAATCGATGGAGCCGGCCGCAAGCAGGAACCGGTGTATCGCTGCGAACAGCCTGCCGTTTGGGACGAACTGGAACACAAAGACATCATGGAACGAAGGGGCAGAAAGAACATCGCCCTGGATTCGATGGCCATCGACAGACTGGAACGATTGAGCGACTTGATCGACAAACCAAGGACTAAGTCTTCGTTGCCAATCGAACCGTTGCCAAACGAACTTTCCCAATCCGCCAACGCAGTCAACAGCTGCGTCAAGAGAGCGTTCCCAGACTCCAACTCGCCTCTCATTATCGGACCGGGATACTCCGGCGAGAAAAAGTTCAAGCTGAATGACAGTATAACCGTAAGTCAGATTACGTTCGATCTGCGCCGCAAGCCGAGTGTTTGATCGCGCCAACGTCTTCCGGGATCAAGCTCCCCAATCTTGTCCGCTCACGTTCAACCGAATCTCCCGGCCAGTTAAGTTAACGCCGCCATAGATTAACATCTCACGCGCTTTTTCTGGGCTATTGTGTCCAATGTCCCATAAGAAGAAGGCCCTTGAGGGGCAGTTTCAAGTAAGGAGGAACGAAACGAATCTATGGATCTCTCAATCAAAGCGCGCAAACACGGCGATCGGGGCAGCAAAGGCAGTCTCGGCTCTAATCCGAACGGTGATGAGGATTCCGAAATATCGACCGTGACGAATCGCATTCGTCGGTACAGTCTCTCAATGATTGGCCACCCCGAACTCTTTACACCATCAGAGTACGGCCCAAATCCCCGGCACGGTACGAGAGCAAATCCAGATGAGGGATGGTGTCCATGTTGTAGCCGGAACGACGATCAAGGAAAGTGAGGAGGAACCGAATATGAGCGTGTTGTCAATCAAGCGTTTACCTACTGGCGCGCAGCAGTCCACGCGGTGGCTGATGACCGTTGGGCTGATCGCCGCCTTCCTCGGACCTGATACTCTACTTGTCGCCTCAGTGGGCAGTTATCAGGTACTGATTCTGCTGTTCGCTTTTCGACTGGTTGGCGCCCTCGTCGGCTGGTGGTCATCCACGCGGGAATCTCCAGATCCACCGAGCTTGCTGGCCGCCCGCGGTGATGACATGGGTAGCGGTCAAGACGGTCTCAAGAAAGCTGCCTAGCAAGCTGGCGGCGCAGCGCAGGGTCAAGGCAAGACTGCCAGACCGCGGGGCGCAGCGGCGGACTGGACGCTGCGGTTCACCGCGAAGCAGCGCATAACACAGAGGAACATTAGCGGAGTCTCGCCGAAGATGAAAGTAACCTGAGCGAGGGAGATCGCTGAGACTCCGCTAAGACTGTGTTGAACGAATCGCGGATGAGATGACTATGTGGATTGCTTCCGGTGCGGGTCTCGATAAGAATGACATAATAGGTATCGAGATTTTGAAGGCGAGTGCTTTTCTGCGAGACACAGTGTTAGAGTCCATCCAAGCGAAGACGCTGCAACTGGTCGGAGACGACCCGTCCTGATGCAGCGTGCCCGCAATAGATGATTGAGAAGCAGGAGAGGAGAAAGTGTTAGACTTCTTATTCCAACAGTGCTAGAGTTACGAATAAACCCGCTCATATCCGAACAGGAGGCGTCTGATATGACCAAGACGCGTAAGGTCGCTCTTCTTGCAACGTTCGCAGTGGTCGCCGCCGCGATCGCATTGCCCATTGGGTTTAGCGCTGATTCGAGAGAAGGCGCGGTTCCGACCTCGCCGACCTTCAACAGGGACATCCTTCCGATCCTCCAGAAGTCCTGTCAGGAGTGCCATCGGCCCGGCACGATGGCCCCGATGTCGCTGCTGACCTACGAGGAAGCTCGTCCCTGGGCACGCTCAATCAAGGAGAAGGTCGTCTCCCGCTACATGCCGCCTTGGCACATCGACCGCACGGTCGGCGAATATTACCCCGACCCGTCGCTGAGCGATGCGGAGATCGCTACCATCGCCCGGTGGGTGGACAGCGGCGCGCCGAAAGGCAATACGGCTGATGCGCCTCCACCGCGCGTGTTTCCGCCGGCCAATGCCTGGGTGTTCGGCGAGGAACCGGACCTGGTCGTCACCAGTTCGGGATTCAACGTTCCGGGGGTCGCCGCGGATCAGTATCCCAAGGTCGATGTACCTACCGGTCTTACCGAAGACCGCTACATCAAGTGGATGCAGGTCATCCCCGAGGACCCCAGGGTCCTTCACCACGTACTCATCTATGCGCTCCAGACCGAACCTGCCACGGGCGTCGTGCTTGGCGAACAACGCCGAGGCCCCGGCACTGGCGGGCGGCCGAACAACAGTTCCCTTCTCACCGAGTACGCGAGGGGCAACGCCGGCGACATCTTCACCAATGGCACGGCCAAGCTGCTCAAGGCTGGATCGAAGCTCCGTTTCAGCTTCCACTATCACCCGAACGGCGAAAAGCCGGTCAACGAGCACGCGAAGCTCGGCATCAAGTTCTTCCCAAGGGGTTACACGCCGAAGTACTTGATCTCCACCAAGGGCATCTCGTCTCAGACGGCGTTGATCATTCCTCCGGGCGAGCCGAACGCGAGAAGCGATGCATACTTCCGTCTCGACGAGCCGGCAAGGCTGGTCAGCTTTCAGCCGCACATGCACTATCGGGGCAAGAGGATGACGCTCGAAGCCATTCTTCCCGACGGCCAGCCGCAGTTGCTGACCGATGTCGCACACTTCGTATGGACGTGGCAGATCACTTATCCGTACAAGAACCAGCCTGCGTTTCCCAAGGGCACCGTCCTTCACATGACGGCGTATCACGACAACTCGCCCGGCAACAAGGAGAACCCCGACCCGACAGCATTCGTCGGATGGGGCGACCGGACAATCGATGAGATGAACATCGGCTGGCTCGACTTCTACTACATCAGCGATCAGGAATACGCCGAGCTGCAGAAGGAGAAGGCCGGTCGGTCAAAGACGACGGCGACGGCCGGCGTAAACCCGCAGTAACAGTGCACGGCGCGGCCCACGAGACCACATGCTTGAGGAGTCCTCTCCTCTGCACCAGGTAGTTGATGATGACCGACAACTTTGAGTCGGCGGTATGAGCGGGAGCACTTCCGCTCTGTCACGCTCCGACCCGCGGGAGGAGCACAAACTCCTAGTTGGTTCCACGAGAAGAGTACTCCTTCGTGTCCCTATCCTATTTTTTCTCGTCCGCCGGGATCACGGTTACCCTGATCTTCACGCTGTTCGTGTGCTCTATGTCAGTGGCTGACAACTCGAGCTCGTAGACCCCCGCCTCGCTGAAACGTACACGCGTTACTGGCTGACTCGCATCGGAAAACGTGGCCGTCCCAGGTCCGCTGTTCTTCTTCCAGGATCACCTTGCTGTCTCTCTGAAGCCCATCGTCCTCGACGTTGCCCACGAGCGACAGCTCCTGATCCAGGCGCGTGGCGAAGACGTTGCTGCCAGCGTGTCGGCGCTGCATTGATGTCTGCCAGTGGATTGATGACCTCAATCGCCGGCGCGCGGTTGACGCAGACCCCTCGTCATTAGTTTGCTTATGCCAGCGCAGGTAAATAGGATATGCGCCATGCCCACGATCAAAACCTGGCTCTTCATCGCACTGGGCGGCTTCTGTGCCGCTTACCTGATCATTTTCGTCGCTGCACTCAGACGGAGAGGCAGCGCAGAAACAATTGCACCCACGCCGCTTCTCGGCGCCATTGGGTTCGTAACCAACTTCTTTGACACTCTGGGCATAGGCTCATTTGCCACTACCACTTCACTCTTTAAGCTCTGGAAACTTGTCAAAGACGAAGTTATCCCCGGCACGCTCAACGTCGGACACACGCTGCCAACCGTCACACAAGCCTTCATCTACATCGCCATCATTGAAGTTGATATGAAGACGCTGATCCTGATGATCGCTGCTGCTGTCTTGGGGGCCTGGCTTGGCGCTGGCGTAGTTTCCGGCTGGTCACGCCGCAAGGTGCAAATTGGAATGGGGGGAGCGCTTCTGGCGGCAGCCGTATTACTCCTGCTGAAGATTTTCAGTATCGCTCCTGCTGGCGCTGGCACGTTTGGCTTGGACGGGACGCATCTGGCTATCGGTCTCGTTGGCAATTTCATTTTGGGAGCGCTGATGTCGCTCGGCATCGGCCTATACGCGCCGTGCCTGATTCTTATCAGCCTCCTCGGAATGGTAGAGACCACTGCTTTCCCCATCATGATGGGATCGTGCGCGTTCTTAATGCCCGTCGGCAGCGCGGAATTCATTCGAAAGAAGAAATTCGACCTGAGAGCAACGATTGGCCTGGCTCTCGGCGGCATCCCTGCCGTACTGATTGCCGCTAAAATCGTAAGGTCCCTGGATCTTTACTACGTTCGCTGGCTGGTAGTGGTTGTGGTGGTCTACACCGCGATTTCAATGTTGCGCTCGGCGAAGTCTGAGCGAAAGTCCGCACGGCAAGCAGAGGCCGCCAATTGACGCCATATGACCTGACCCAAGTGAAGCATTATGAGAATCACTCGCATCACCGCTTATCAGGTTGATCTGCCGTTACACGAAGGCAGCTACAAATGGTCGGGCGGCAAATCCGTCAGCGTCTTCGACAGCACGGTCGTCGGTGTCGAGACTGACGCGGGTATCACCGGGTGGGGTGAGGTGTGTCCGCTGGGCCCAGCATACCTGGCTGCTTACGCGAGCGGCGTCCGCGCGGGACTTGCGGAGCTTGCGCCACAACTCATCGGAGAGAACCCACTCGAGGTAGCCAAGCTCAACTGGCGAATGGACGCGGTGATCAAGGGCCATCCGTACGTGAAATCGGCAGTCGACATGGCCTGCTGGGACATTCTCGGCCAGGTCTCGGGTCAGCCTGTGTGTGTGCTGCTCGGCGGCCGCTATGGCCAAGATTTCATCCTCTACCGCGCCATCTCGCAGGAGTCGCCCGACGCGATGGCGCATAGCGTCGCGCGCTATCGCGCCGAAGGGTATCGCCGCTTTCAACTGAAGGTCGGCGGCGACCCGGACGTGGACATCGAACGCATCCGTGCCGTGCGCGGCGTGTTACAGCCGGGGGACCGGTTGGTGGCCGACGCCAACACCGGGTGGACTCAGCACGAGGCTATGCGCGTAGTCCGCGCCGTGCGCGACGTGGACGTCTATATAGAACAGCCGTGTATGAGTTATGAGGAATGCCTCGCGGTGCGCCGCCACACCGACCACCCATTTGTGCTGGATGAAATAGTAGACAGCATCGAGACTCTCGTGCGAGGCAAGGCCGACTCGGCGATGGACGTGGTGAACATCAAGATCAGCAAGTTTGGCGGCCTGACCAAAGCGAGGCAGGCCCGCGATCTGTGCGTGTCACTCGGCATCGCCATGACTATCGAAGACAGTTGGGGCGGCGACGTCGTGACCGCGGCCATTGCCCACCTGGCTCACAGCACACCGCCGGAATTCCTGTTCACCAGCACCGACTTCAACAGCTATGTCACCCGCAGCATAGCCACGGGCGCGCCGGAGCGTGTCAACGGCCGCATGGAGGCAACCACAACTCCGGGGCTGGGTGTGAAGCCGATAATGGAAGTGCTCGGGAAGCCGGTGTTGGATGTTTGCCGCTGAGGCGTTTACAGATCACGGGCGGGGGGTGCAATCAAAAGTGCGGCTCGACCCGAGAAGAACGAGGATACCGAATCCCACCCACGGAAGTCGGTGGATTGTTCAAGCACGGCCTAGTCACGGCAAGCGCCTCGCCCCCTCTCCCCGCGTGCCGGGAGAGGGGTTGGGGGAGTGGGGTCGGCACTTTGATTAGGTTGAACTTGAAACTTCCACCGACTGCCGTCGGTGGGATTCAGACTTCTGATTGCACCCGATCACGGGTGGGCCAACGAGGGGTGAATCAATTCTTCGTGAGCTTGTTATTCGTTGCCTGCCGGGTCTGCATCGCGACAACATTTTCAGTCCTGCTTTTTCTCGTCCGCCGGGATCACCGTTACTTTGATCTTCACGCTGTTCGTGCGCTCCATGTCAGTGGCGGACAACTCGAGCTCGTAGACCCCCGCCTCGCTGAAACGTACGCGCGTTACTGACTGACTCGCGTCGGAGAACGTGGCCGTCCCAGGTCCACTGTTCTTCTTCCAGGAGACCGTCACCTTGCTGTCTCTCGGAAGCCCATCGTCCTCGACGTTGCCAACGAGCGAAAGCTCCTGATCCAGGCGCGTGGCGAAAGACGTTGCGGCCAGCGTATCGGCGCCGGCATTGACGTCAGCGAGTGGGTTGATAACTTGAATCGCCGGCGCTCGATTGACGCAAACGCCTCTCGGAGCCTTCGTCAGGTCCAGGCCGGTCGTCGCCCGCGTCTCGCTATTGAGCTCAAGTTCGTACAGCGGATCCAGCGTTCTGGCCGTCGTCGTGAAAGTCTTTCCCGCAAAACGCACCGTCCACTGGAGCCTGCCGTCGAAGCCGGGCGGGACCACGATGGTGCACGCGAATCGATGC
>JBGPFL010000051.1:0-12197 GCA_041483295.1 Blastocatellia bacterium
ATCAAGCGCGACACGCCGCCGCCGTTAGTCGCCAACCAGAGACGCCCCTGTCGGTCCTCGGTAATCGCGTTGATAATGGTATTGTCCAATCCGTCGCGGGTATCGTAGTTGGTGAACCGGTAGCCATCGAACCGGCTGAGTCCCTCCCAGGTGCCGAACCACAGGTAGCCCTTTGCATCCTGATGAATGGCCACTACGCGGCTATGGGCCAATCCATCGCGCACGTCGTAATGTCTGATGGAGAGTTGCTGCGAGTATGCGGCTTGAAAGCAGAGGAGCAACCAGATAGCGAGGCATGTCACTCGGCCAGGAACTGCCCTCGCATGCAACTGATTCATTTCCTTCGCCTCAAAGCTGAGTCACAACGTGACCGTGTGAGGGGTCTAGTGTCGCTTGCAAGGAGAGTAGCCTTTCTTAGCGATCGTGGCGGTCAGTCGTGCCCTCGTTGCCATTGACCACGGAATGGCGCAATTCAGCCGCTCGATATCCGCTAGAGGTTGCGTGTGGGAGTAACCTTAGCGACCGGAACTATGCAAGTCGCTCAGCCATCTCTCGAGCGAAGTAGGTGAGAATGATGTCGGCGCCGGCGCGCTTGATTCCTATCAGTGATTCGAGCGCAACGCGCTCTTCATCTATCCATCCCAATCGGCCAGCGGCCTTGATCATCGCATACTCTCCCGACACCTGATAGGCGGCCACCGGAACGTCAAAGCGGTCGCGTACCATCCGAATGATGTCCAGACAAGGCATCGCCGGTTTGACCATCAGGATGTCCGCGCCCTCTTCGTAATCGAGCTCGGCTTCCTTCATCGCTTCGCGAGCATTTGCCGGATCCATCTGATAACCGCGCCGGTCACCGAATTGCGGCGCCGACTGGGCCGCCTCTCTGAAGGGACCATAGAAACCCGATGCGTATTTCACCGCATAAGACATGATCGGCAGTTGTTCGAAGCCGGCATCATCAAGCGCCGACCGTATGGCCGCTACAAAGCCGTCCATCATGTTCGACGGAGCGATGATGTCGGCTCCAGCTTCTGCCTGCGCCACCGCGGTGCGCGCCAGCAGCTCGAGCGTCGGATCGTTCAGGACCTCCCCTTTCTCAATGACTCCGCAGTGCCCATGGTCGGTGTACTCGCAGAGGCAGTTGTCGGCGATCACAAGCATGTCCTTAACCTCGCGCTTGAGCGCCCTGATTGCCCGCTGAATTATCCCGTCCTCAGCATAAGCCTGGGTTCCGACCTCGTCCTTCTCATCCGGAACCCCGAACAAGATCACAGATCGCACTCCGGTCTTGTGCGCGCTTTCGACTTCGCGCACGAGCTGGTCAATCGAGAGATTGAAGCAGCCGGGCATCGAGCCGATCTCTTTTCGCACGCCTTCGCCTTCGCACACGAAGAGAGGATAAACAAAGTCATCCGGCGTCAGCCTGGTTTCGCGGACCAGCGCCCTGATGGCTTCGTTGCGTCGCAATCGTCGAGGTCTGTTGATGAGGTCCATAGTGTCGGCTCCTGAATCGAGGGATTCGGGTTGTCATCGTGGTTCTTCGTCTTCGTACTCTTCGCCCGTGCCTCTTAAGAAGGTGCTCGCGCAGTCCTCCGAACAGAAGTACAGGGAGTATTGCCTGACCACACATTTCTCGCAGGTCAGCTTGAAGCATACTACGCACTTGTGCAGCCGCAATACCTTCGGGACCGTGTTGCATTTGACGCAGATGGCCATAACAGCGATCCAAGTATATCAAAGCCGGCACTGACCGCTACAGTCTTGATTGGTAGCTCCGTCCTGGCGGGTGCAGTTAGACCTGGGACTTGCAACCATGAGCGAAGATACCACCGACGGTCGGTGGAGTCTCGAGACTCGACCTACGGCAGCGCAGCGTCTTTGCTCCTCTTCACAAACTCGGCTCAGTTCAACTCCAGGCGATGGCGCAGGAGCTGAACTGAGCGGAAGAGGGAAACCTAACAATGCTCTCTTGTAGAGGCTGACACTGAGACGATCCACCGACTGCCCGTCGGTGGTATCTAAGTCCCGGATTTGATCACACCCCGTCCTGGCGGAGGCCGGCCACGCTCGCAGTCGCTTTTCAGTGTTTGTTTGTCTCGCTCTGTTAGTTCCCGAAGCTCAACTCGGCGTTGTACCTGTAGACCGCGCGCTCGGCGTGCACCACGATGCCGGCCGTCCTTCGAAGAAAGCTGGCGTAGCCGGCAGCGCCCATCCCCTTGAGAAGAGGCGATCCTTTGGCTATGTCGGCAAAGCTGTCGTACAGGGTGACGGTTGTGTAGCCACTGATGTCTCCTCCGAAGAGACTCTGGCTCACATAGTAGCCCTTGGCTTCGGCCTTCTTGACCGCGGGCAAAACGGTCGACTTGATCAGGTTCTCGAACTCCTGCGTTCGGCCGGGCACAACTTGAACCGTTGCCACAACAGCCAGCGCCGGCGGTCCGGTCATCTTTCCCTCGTAGCTCAGGTCCATTCTCGACTGCTCGGCGAAGGTGTGGACACTGGTGACCATGCGCCGGGCCTTTTCAAGATACGCCTGATAGCCCTCCTCGCCGAGAGCCTTACGCATCGGCGGCTCGCCATCGTACTGGGCGAGAGTCTCGATCGGAGTGATGAGAACATACTCGAATGCCTCGCCAAACTGCGCCGTTGTAAAACAGCTGCGTTCCTTGACCCCGGCCTTCTTCAGGGCCGGAATAACTGTGTTCTTATTCAGCTCGATCCACTCGTTGGTCATATCGGGTTTGACCCGTACCACCGAAATCGACATCCACTGCGGTGCGGCAGGAGCTTTGGCTGCCGCGGTGGGCCTCTTCCGCGGCACTGGCTTTGCCTCGCTCTTGGGCGGCGCGGTTTGTGCCGTGGCGATCTGACTCAAGAGCATAACACTCAACACCAAGACACTGAGCGACACTAGCGACAGAGAATTCGAAGCGATTCGTCTCATGGTTAATCCTCCCTGGTCTTTGCTCGTTGGTAGCGTTAGCGCATCGGCGCATCGAGGTGCAAGCCCCTTGGGGGATTCGGCAGCAGGCTGCTGGACAGGCGACTGCGTCTCGATACCGGTTTGCGAACGGGCGCTATGCTATGCCCGCCGCTGTCTCAAGTCAAGATGAGGGTGATAGGTTTGCCAATCTGTGCCCGCCCCGCCGCCCCACAGTATCGACTCCACCCTCATATCCCATCCCCTGGATCTCACCTAATAGCCGAAGGGCTGACAGCGCGCACTCGTTATACCGCTTCTCGATATACCCCTTGAACTCTTCCAGTTTCGATTTGCGCTTTGGCGGGGAAAGGCCTGTGGCGTCTTCTGCCGCAGCGCCCGCCGAACTGTGTTACGACTTAACCCGGTCAATTCGGCGATGGCCGGGATCGAATGACCCTGCACTGACAACAGTTTCAAATCCATCCATTCCTCCATTGTGAGCATACCGCTCCTCCTGAATTGAAAGTTCGATCCAGGAGATCTTAGCGATCGGGTTATTGAATGGATCGGCCAGCGCCTGCCGGCTTAGACTAGGCATCGCACGAGGCAGAAGATACTCGACCTGGAGCATTACCTGGAAGTGTTGGACCGAAAGCCGGGAGCATTAGCGGGATCGCGCCCGCTCAAGCAGTGGCGTGAACAAGGACGATGGCCTGAGAGCGATCCTCTTCGATCAATCGAGGCTGCCGCGTGGTATGTCCGGGACCTTACGGTGATGTTTGATGGAAGAATCGACCTCGTTCTGGCCGGCTACAACGCAGGTGAAAACGCGGTATTAAGCTGGGGCTATAGAATACCGCCCTACCGCGAAACCCGAAGTTACGTTGCACGCGGGCCAGCGCTCTTCAAGAGCATCACTCGGGCGAACATCTTGTCGCTGGACCGTCCCGAGCAACTTCATAGTCAGCAAGCGAGACGAGCCACATGCTGCACCGGTCGCCCTGTGCTCAGGCAACGGCCTGTTCGTGCCGAAGGAACCCACACCCGCTCTGTCTATTTCCCGCACTAAGCCTTTCAGTTTGGCTGTTATTTGAGCGCCCGCAAACAGAGAAGGGCGCGATTCTCACCATTGTTGACACAGAGGGCTCGGGCACCGATTGCGGGGGAGACATTTTTGGTACTCCCGGGGGACATTTTTGGTACCGAGGGGGTCTATTTTTGTTCCCCTTTCAGACGCAATGAATCGGCTTTGACCTGCTGACTCACTTTCGACCCCTACAGTTGTGGCATAGCGCCACTTCTCGACTGAGTGAATCCGACGCCGACCGTCATGGGTGTTATCCGAGTTTTTGGAATTCGGGCGTTTGCTCTCCACAGAACTCATAATATAATGCGTGCTGCAGCGGCCGGTCGGTGGCGCTCTTCATTATCCCCGCTGTTTTACCTTGTGAGCCGCTGCAAGAACTTTCCGTTTATTGAAAGGACGCACCATGACTCACCCGGTTCGAAGAATCAGCGCTGTCATTACGATTGTTTCTTGCTTCGTCCCAAACGGATTACTCAATGTCCGAGTTGAAGGACAGCAAACACGTCGGGAGCTTCAGCAGCGGAAGACGGCACTGGAACAAGAGAAGGCACAAGTGATGAAAGACCTGTCCAAAAACGCTTTCTCACTGTACGACAGCGCCGGCAGAATCATTGATGGATTTATCGATCTTAACAAGGCTGCACTCCCCGGGGCCGCAGGAAAGGTAGTTGCCATTGTTGACATTATTCAAGAATTGGGTAGGGCGAAAGAGGCCCTCAAGCGTGGCGATAAAAACGAGTTTGCCGCAGCACTTCGCGAGGCTGGTCAAGACCTTCTCAAGGCACTAACCTACGGAAAACGCATCGACGAGGTCGTCGAGATCATCGAGACAGGTACCGAGGCTACTGCGGCCACCAAGGGATTGATACCAGAAGTGAGTAGGTTCCGAAACACGTCTAGGACACACGACGACCTCACAAAACGGCTCGGAGAATTGAACCGGGAACTACAATCCGTGAACGGAGAATTGATGAAATCCCCTAGCACCTTAAATGCAGCCCGACAAAGGCTCCGCGAAGAGGCGGACAGATTAGGGTCGGAGCGCGAGAGGATTGAACAGGAAATCGAAACGGCTACTGAAGCGGCTAAGGAACTTGATGAGGCCTTCGACCTGATCGACTTTTGGGACACTAAGGGAGACCGCGCGTTCCAGAAGCCAGAAGAACTTCAACGCTTAGCAACGAAGTATCCTGATATCCGAAGAGCACAGGAGGCTGCTTTCATGACCCCTGGCACTGCTCCCAAAACGGACAACAAGCGCCTAATCGGCTCGACTAGCTCTAACGAATGCTACGCAATATGGCAGCGATGCATAGAAAGGTGTATAGATAGGGTGGGCTTGGATCCATTGATGTCGACCGACTTATGCCAGCTCGAACAATGCGATTTGCCATTCGCCGAGTGCATGAGAGAAAAGCCCTCTTCTGAACTGCTCCGCCAGATTGAAATGTGGAGGGCGCTTTTTCAGTGTGCGAAAGCTTCCGACGCCTGCGTGAAAGCCTGCCAGCCACTGGTCGATCACAACGTGACGGCTTACGGAAATTGCATGGAACGCTGCAACAAGACCCAAGAGGCGTGTTTGGCACGAGTTCCACGTTAAGGGTTGCAGCATGTCACTCACTTCGTCTCGTCCTTCCTGCTAAGCACGCATTTCGTAGTTCGTGCCATTCTCAAAATGACACCCTCCGAGCCAGAAAATGCAACCGGCGCCCTCTTAGGCTTGGGGCATGAGAATGTGCCCTCGATAAATCCGATCTATTGCCGACCGGCATCGTTCTGGCTTTTTGACTCTCAACGCTTTCGTTGCGACGACCTGAGGGCGCCGTGGCTGCTGCGTAGGGGTCATCGGCTTTGCGAGTAGAGGCACGTAGATACCGATGCTCAAAACTCCTAACTCGCCGATACATTCAAAGACAAGCAGACGTATATCTTTCGGTAGCTAACGCCCGCACATTCAATCTAACACGTCGGCAATCGTAACCACTATCGAACGTCGCACATGCAAAGAAGCTATTGGCGCGTGTCGCTCGGAACCAGGAGGGTGTATCCTTTCAGAACCGAATTACGAAGAATCTTGACCAGCTTTCCGTACAGATCCATCAATCCGTCTTGGTCAGCGGTTCGGGTGATACCACTGTGATACCTCGAGGCCGGATCTGTATCTTTTCACCGCAGCAGGCGGGCGCGCTGCTAGTAGGTTTAACACCGCGGACCACTTGACAGAATCCATATCTCTCAGATTCGTCCATTTTCAGCTGTGTTGATGCGTCCTCAACGGCTTTCACTGTGTCACGTAGAACTTCACGTGGTAATCGGCGTTGCGCTCTTGATAATGATAGCCGTAGAAAGGAAGTATGGTAGAACGCAGCACCTCAGCGGCGTCTCGATAGAGACCCACACCTAAATCGACCTTCGTTGATGACCTTGGCGCGATCGTGATTGTACGACTCGCTGGACCACCGAAATAAACCCGAATGGTGTAGTTCGTGCCGTTCTCAAGGGTCACACCGCCCGAGCCAGACACTCCGGCCGGCGCCCTCTCTGCCTGAGGCATCGGAGAATGCTGCCCTCGACGAATCCGATCTATTGCTGATTCGGCATCCTTCCCGTCTGTTTGTGGGACGCTGCTTTCGGTGCGTCGAGTTGAGGGCGCAGTGGTCACCGTGTCTGCGTTGTCGGCTTTGCGAGTCGAAGTGCGCAGATACTCATGCTCATAGTTCCATTTCGCCGATACATTTACGTACAAGCTCAACGTGTATGTCTCCCCAGCTAGGGCCCACGCATGCAAAAAAAGACTTGGATAGTCGTAACCCCTATCGAAGTTTACGCCTGCAAAAAAGGAGTAGATGCGCTGAACGTGAGGTACCTCAAGCGCGTATCCCTTCAGAACAGAATTGCGAAGAGCCTCGACCAGCTTTCCGTACAAATCCATCAAGCTGTCTTTGTCCGTGGTTCGGGTGATCTCGCAGACGTACGACAAGTCCGGATCTGCATCGTGTCCCGCCAGGCGGCACTGTATTGCTCCTGGTAGATTTACTGCTGTGTACCACCGGAGCAAGCTGGTGTCTCTCGCGTCACGTTTTCCCTTGATAGCGCCGAAATTATCATCGGCCGCGCGCAACACTTCGCCAACGACCCCTACAAAACCTTTCTCGTCGAAAGTAAACGGAGTCATTGCATCTGCTGTCCGCGATTTCTCAGGCGTTTGTGCCTGATAGTGACTTCCACCTGAAGCGGAGTAAGCAATGTTCAACATCAATGCTGATAGCGCTAGGACAATCGCGAAGGTTCGAATCTGATCCCTCATGTTGCACTCCTATGATGAGTTGTAGTGAGACGTACTCATCAGCCTCAGTGCGTCACGTAGAACTTCACGTGGTAATCGGCGTTGCGCTCTTGATAATGATAGCCGTAGAAAGGAAGTATGGTAGAACTCAGCACCTCGGCAGCTTCTCGATAGAGACCCACACCTAAATCGACCTTCGTTGATGACCTTGGCGCGATCGTGATTGTACGACTCGCTGGACCACCGAAATAAACACGAATTGTATAGTTCGTCCCATTCTCGAGCGTGATACCGCCCGAGCCAGACACCGTGGCGGGTGCCCTCTCCGCCTTAGGCATAGACGAGTGCTTCCCTCGACGAATGCGGTCAATTGCCGCTTCCGCATCGCCGCCCTCAATCTGGTGGATGCCACTAGTAGTCGTGGACGTGGACGTGGAAACGCTCTGCTCCGACGCGAGGCGGTGGTTCGCTTCAAGTGTCTTAGGCCGAAAGTTACGAGACAGCTCTTGTGCCTGTGCGATCTGTTCCGCGGTCATCACCCTGGCCAGTGCTTCCCTCAAGTTCGCAGCATTCTTATCCGTTGCACCCGCCAGATTGGCCCACATATAGGATTGGACATCGTCCTTCGGCAGGCCTTTACCATCCGAATACATCAGGCTCAGTAACGTCATGCCCATATTGCCGCCGATTTCCGCGTCCCTTCGACACCACTTGGCTGCTTCAGAATAGTTTTTGGGAATAAGGGTTCCGTAGTACTGGTCATGGCACAGGTTGTTGTACATCTCCGAGAGAATCCCTGCCGCTTGTGCTTCGCCGCGCTCAACACCCTTCAGAAGAAATGCTTCAGCCTGATCATAGTCTTTTGGGCGACCGTCGCCAGTGTAATAGGCTACGCCTAGAGTCGTGTAGAGACTGCTAAGCCAGAAGCGAGCCGGTGAATCTCCCTGCTCAAAAGCCCTGCGATACCACTTTTCTGCTTCAGCCAGATCTCTCTCTGAACACCGTCTCCCTTCTGG
The DNA here is from genome assembly GCA_041483295.1 of Blastocatellia bacterium. Classification (GTDB taxonomy): domain Bacteria; phylum Acidobacteriota; class Blastocatellia; order UBA7656; family UBA7656; genus DASYSA01. The sequence goes on from JBGPFL010000051.1 coordinate 8,316, forward strand.
TATATCTCTCCAAGAGCATTTTGTGCCAGCGTATCTCCTTTATCTGCAGCCTTGCGATACCACCTTATCGCTTCACTGGGGTTCTTCGGCAAACTGGCACCCTCTTTGTACCGCTTCGCGACCCCGCGGTAGAAGATGTTAAGGGCGAGGGAAGTAGTTGCGCCGCGCCTTTGGCATGCCTCCTCATACATTTGATACGAGCGTTCTGCCTCAGCTAGGTCAATTGGTACGCCGTCAGCATTGGCGTAAATATCTCCAAGATTATGGTATGCGAGATAGTAGCCCCCCTCTGCCGCTCGTCGGTACCACTTTAAGGCTTCGGCGAGACTTTTTTGAACCCCTTTACCCTTCTCGTAATACTCGCCGACGAAAGCCTGAGCATCGGCAAATCCGGCGTCGGCTGCTTTGCGATACCAATAGAGGGCCTCAGAGTCACTTTGTGGTACGCCATAGCCATTCTCGTAAAAAGATCCCAAACTCGACTGGGCACTCGCGTTTCCAGAGTCGGCGGCTTTTCGGTACCACAAGGCAGCTTGTGCGTTGTCTTCGGGAACGCCTCGCCCAGAAGAGTAGAGGTCCCCGAGCACCTCTTGAGCTACCGCATTTCCTTGTGCGGCAGCAGCTCGAAAGAGACTAGCGGCTTCTTCGTTCTCTCGTGTCACCTTCTGACTGACCTTGGTGGTTTCGCTCGCCTTCTTCCACTTGTCTGACTCCTGCCGATCCCGCACCAACAGCTGGACACCCAGGGTCTCCATCGAGCTCGTGTCACCCTGCTCCGCTGCGGCTCGTAACCATTTGAGAGCTTCCGCCTCATTCGGCTCAACACCTCTCCCCGCAAAATATGACGAAGCGACCCACGACTGTGCGAAGGCGTTTCCTCGCTCGGCGAGCGCCAGCCACTTCTTGAACGCCGTAGCGTAGTCGCGTCGAACATACGAGTCGACCGCATCTTGAAGTGGTACTGGGACGGTCACAGTAGAGGATGTCGAAGGACGTTTCGCATCCGGCGGCGTCTTGGGTCCACTTGATCCTCTCTGCGATTGCGCCGCTCCACATAACTGCGGCGACGTACAAAGCGTACACACGCCAATAAATATGAGAATAGCTCGCGACGTCGTCTTCATATTCGCCACCTCAAATGGTTTCCAAAACTTGGCTAGACTGAAGAGCTGAGCCTCGGATCGCTGAAATGATATGAACCTACAAGAGCGGTAGCTACGAAGAAAACTATGCAAAGAGTGCGCTTGAGCTTGGTGCATGATAACAAAGAGAATTCGCCTGTCAACGTTGCAACGGGCTTCGCGGCACACGCCGACTGGATTGCGTATCTGGTACTGCCCAGACTCTGAGCTATTGCCGCGCACCGCAATAAGGAGAGGCTCTAGCGCTCTACGGTGGCCCATTTCGACGACTTCGTTGCATTCTCTTAGCGGCGTCTTCTTGCCGTCCCTCGGCTCTTGCCAAACAGTCTTCTCGTTGCTTCGGGCAGCGGGTCGATGGTACGCCACGCGTCTCGAGGGCAGCGAATACCGCTAGATATGCTACTGCCCGGGGTCTTCACTCAACGGCACTGATCGCGATGGAATGCTTATTGCTCTCTCATTGCGCATGAGCACTCTTCGAGTCAGTGACGAATTTGAGGACCGTGACCGAGGAGAGATAGTCGTCGTCACCACCAAACAGTACCTCGCCGTCGCAGACGACTTTTTGCGCAAGCTGTTTCCCGAACTCACTCCAAGCCTGGTGCCTCGTCCAGGCGCCTTCACTGTCTTCATCAAGGATGATGACCCTGTATTCCGCTGAAACCCCAGGAGGCTTTCGTGTTCAAAGAAGCCGAGCTGAAAATTGATCAACCACATGTCGCGCCTGTCTCTGCTTTCCATAAGAAGGGAGATGTGCCACGAGTAACTGCTATCTACCGCGATCCTCAGGATGTGCGCACGGTAATTCAGCTCGCTCGCAGTGGCGTTGTTTTGAGTCTTTTGCTTCTCAGAAGCGTCGCTGCAAACTTCTACCAGTACTATCGCAGGCCAGACCGAATCGTCGTCGATAAATCGAGCGGTCGAGTAGTCGAGATCAATGATCGCGACTACGGGCAGACCGAGGCCGTCGAATTAGGTCCTGAACGTCTTACTGACGCCGATAAGAAGTACATTGCATCCGAGTTCGTTAGATTCTTGTATCAGATCGATCCCGCGACCAGATCTAAAGACCTTGAGCGTGCTCTCAGAATGATGGTTCCCGACAGTGCTCTGAAGTTCGCACGGTACCTCAAACAGGACAGCGTGCTCGACAAGCAGCTTCAGGAAAGCTGGCAAAGCACCTGGACCGCGCAAGGTATCACTGTCGATCCCAAGGATCGCTACACGGTCAGAGTCCTGGGACGCCAAGACGTGCACCGCTTGGACACCGGCATAACCGTCGACGAGCCTCGGCAACTCAGCCTTACGCTTAAGCTCATTGCAGATCCCAAGGGGAGAGCCGACCGCAGTCTTAGATCGGGCTTTCTTATTTCAGCATTCGACTACAAAGAGATTCAGTAGACCGAAAGGAGACCCCCGTTATGCATTCATCGAAGGCCGCAACCATCGTGGCTCTTCTAACTCTTCTCGTAACTGCTGCGCTTGCGTCGGGACAGGACCGCAGGCTAGACAGAGAGGAAAAGTCAGAGATCGCGGGAACGCCCCCTAAGTCGGCTCGCTCCGCTGACGCGCGAGAGAACCAACAACAGCCCGAGGCAGCAAAGCCCCCTCCGCCTTCCTCTCGGCCTTCCTCTCATCGTGGTAAGACGAACAGGACTCCGCGAAGGCGCGGCCTTTCACTGCGAAGCGATCCGTCTGTTGAGCCATCTGTCGTCGCCCCTATCACTCTCGTTTCACGATCCCCTGAGTATCTCTCCGGCGAGGCCAACGTGACTGAACGTAACCGCGCTGCCATGCCGTGACCACACGGAGCTGTTGTAGAACAGACTCAGACTCGCGCCAATGCCGCGACCAGCGAGTCCGATGAGCGGTATCGAGAAGTTGAAGTTATTGCTTTCGGGAAGAACGGGGCCAATCGCCGTTCGCTCCATCGCCCGATTCCGCGGGCGCCCCAACAAGGTTGCGCGGCTCACTCCATATTTCATCAAAGCCAAAGTCGTTACCAGCATAGCCGCCGCCTTGAGCGTAAGCAGTTGGCGCGAGCTTATCGCAGAAAGCTTTTGCAAACCACTCTTGCACGCCGTGTTCGTTCGGCGAGAAGCTTCTCCGGGCTGCCGGCCCACAGCTTTCGCATGCTCTAGTCGCTTCCTGAGGCGCCAAGCTTCCATTCCCTCTCGTCTGCAGCCGACGAAGACCATCGCGGCTCCAGGACCGGCGAAGCTCCTTCGTCTCGATCCTTCATCGCTTCATCCCTCACCCTGTGATCGAAGGCGGCTCGAATGAACGACACGAAGAGCGGATGAGGATCCAGCGGCTTCGATTTGAACTCGGGGTGAAACTGGCACCCCAGGAACCAGGGGTGGTCTCCCAGCTCGATCATCTCGATGAACTTTCCGTCCGGCGACTTCCCCGAAAACACCAGGCCCCGGCCCCCAAGCTCATCTTCGAAGCGAGGGTTGAACTCGTAGCGGTGGCGGTGGCGCTCGCTGATCTGCGCAGCACCGTAGATCTTTTCGGCCAGCGATCCCGGATGCACGTTGCAGGGATATGCGCCCAGCCTCATTGTCCCGCCGAGCGCTTCGACTCCAATAAGATCTCTAAGCTTGAATATGATCGGATACTGTGTGTCGTCATCGAACTCAGTCGAGTCTGCGCCTTCAAGCCCGCACACGTTACGAGCAAATTCGATCGACGCGCACTGCATCCCCAGGCAGATCCCGAAGAAAGGAGTCTGCTCGCG
>JBGPFL010000052.1:0-12174 GCA_041483295.1 Blastocatellia bacterium
AAGTGGTTCACCTGTCCCTCGACGAGGCGTTAGCCAAAGTTGCCAGCGGCGAGATTGATGACGCGAAGAGCATCATTATGCTACTCCTTGCTGCTCCGATTCTGCGCGCCGAAAACCACGGCCAAGCGGGTTAGATCGTGTTCCAGTGCGCCTTGAGGGTTTCGCGTTCGTCGTTTGTCGTTTCGCGTTCATAGTTTATAGTTATGGTTCATCGCGCTTCGGGCCGAATGGATTCTACGAGAACGCGAAACGGCAAACGGCGAATGATCCACTCGCTAGACTCGATTCCGACGCTGCGTTCACATCACGCTTTTCCTGAAAGGCTAATGGATGGGAGTCGAATCATTACCACTCGGGGCCTGCCGCATTTGCGGGGCGCCATTAGACCCGACACGGTACAGTGGCATCTGTGCGACTTGCTTCAAGGATCCCCAGCTGCCCTTTGAGCAACACACGGAAGATTGGGCGGGCCCAAAAGAAAGATCGCTTGACCCGGACAATCCGACCTGGGGGATAGGACTGGGACTTGGGACCTGGGGCTTCAGCGTGGCGGTCAGCTTGATAATTCCGCTGATTGCGGCGGTGATCTGGTTGGCTCCCAAGATCATCGGCCACGCCCCTCCTGTTTCGCCGGAAGACTCGGACGCCTGGCAAGCGGAGGTGACGGCCCTCGTCAATAGTCCCACGAGCATGCTTATTCAGGTCATCGCGATCATTCCTGCTCACATCCTGACGCTCGCCTTCTGCTGGGCGGCTGTTACAAAGAAGGGGAAGCGTCCATTTCTCGACAGTCTCGGGTGGAAGTGGACTATCAGCCCGGCGATCTCCAAAGCGGCGCCACTCATTAGCAGAGTTCTGATAGTCCTGCTGCTTGTGGGTATTGCCCTTACCATAGTTAGCACAGTGGGCCGGCATCCCGACCCATCTGAGGACGGAGGGGCGGCCACGTGGGTTTCCATCGGTGGGGCGGCGGTCGCGGGAGTCGCGGCCGCGGTGTTCCTGATGCTGCTCAGCGGGCTTCAACGGGACCCGAACTCTAATGCTGCTGTCGCTATTGCGAAAGCGTCTTATGTCGTGGGCGTGCTGTTTGCCGTGCTTGTTATTTCGATTGTGCTTGAAAGGGTTCTGCCTAACAAAGAGAGCACCGTGTTCGAAACGCTGATCAAATCATCGCAGCAAGCCCGCATCTGGATTGCGTTGCTGGCGGTCTTCACCGCGCCCATTGTCGAAGAGGTAGTCTATCGCGGCGTAGTCTATTCGGCGTTGCGGCCGCGTGTGGGACTGAACTGGGCGATCGCCCTGGTGACGCTGCTCTTCTCGGCGGTCCATTTTCCCCAGTACTGGGGCGCCTGGGGAGGCCTGGCAGGATTGACCTTGCTCAGCCTGGCGCTTACAGCCGTTCGCGCGTCTACCAGGTCGATATTTCCCTGTATCGTGATTCACACACTCAACAACCTGGTCGCCGCGATACAGATCCTGTCTATCAAGGGGCAGTCTCAGTGACCGGCCGTCTCACAAGGGTGCGCCGCTCATCTGCCAACCTGGTCCTCACTGATGCTCAGCCGTGTAAGCGACACTGAACTCCCCAGGCGCCGCTCGCCTAATTCGATAATATCTGTATGGGCGGGCCTCCGTGCCCGCCCCTGAGTCAAGGACCATGCACTGATCAGGGGCGGGCGCGGAGACCCGCCCGTCAGGTTCCTCGCCCAGTTTAAATTGGACCTTTCTTCAAGACGCAACGGATCGTGCTGACGAACAGATCTCGCGTGACAGGCAAGGGTAGTCGTAGCATTGCCTTGCAAAACGTGTGGAGCATCCGCTTTGCCTGGCCACCGGGGCCCCAGGCAAATGGAACTAACGCGAGGTGTTCAATTTCAAAAGGCAATTTCCTAAGGATATTCTGAAAATCCCTGGCAGTTGTTCCGTTCAAGCGCGGCAGCACCTCACGGCCCAAGTACGACCGCTTCGGGGCAGGCAGAGCATCGTCTCTCAACCAGGGTTTCTCGTCCAATATGCGATTGGCAGCTTTGACCAGGACTCCCGGCGAGAATATGTGATGCAGAAAGGGTAACGTTGTAATGAAGTCGAGATGATGTGCTCGGGGGCCATAGTACGGCGGAAACAAAGCACACAAGCGTCCCCCGGGTTTCAGCACTCGATGGCACTCCCGCAGCACGTCGGGAAGATTCTGAACATGTTCGAAGACGTCATAGCTGAGTATAAGGTCGAAACTTTCATCCTCGAACGGAAGGCGTTCGCCGAGGCCGACTGCGAAATAGATCCGGCCGTCATCGCACAATTGGCGAACGGACTGCCGAGCAACACCTGCTCTCAGGGTAGAGATGTCCAGTCCAACAACTGAATTGGGGTTGCCGTGAAGCAGATAATAAGCCGTTCTTCCGCCACACCCCGAGCCTATGTCTAACACCTCTTCTCCCGCCAAATCCTGGATGCGTAATTTCCCCTCAAATCGCTGAAAGAAACTCCCGCCGTCATCGAATGCGCGCCTGGTCGCAACGCTTACTTGAGTATCGGGAGCTTTGATAAAGCTGGGAGTGTAACAATCCTGTCCGGTGAAGGGCGGGTGGCGATTCCCCCATCTCATCAGGAATATTGCAAGTCGCACCGCAACATTCATTGGCGTATTCTATGAACACTGCCGCAGTTGCGCCAGACCTCCTGAGCACTGAGTACTGAGCACTGAGGCCTCAGCACTCATCACTGAAGCTCTGTTGAGCTGACGCAGCCCCTGCCGGCGGCGGCGCATGGCGAGCCTGAATCCGCAATCCGCAATCACAGCATCCACTGATGGCGGTTCGGGAAGTAGTCTGGCGAGCGATCCGGATAAAGCTCGTGCCATCTCTTGTACCGAACGAGCCACTTTCGGTACCGAGCCTCGGACGACTCTATCTTTCGATGAGGAATCTCCTGCAAGTAACGCTCGACCTTCCATATGTTTCGAGTTGAGAGGCGCCAATCGTAGTCGCCCAGGTCGTACAGATTTGCACGCGCGAACCCGGTCAGGCGAGCGGTATTGTCTACATAAGCGTCGAAGTAGCTCATGACCAGATCGCGCATCGTGCGAAACACCGGCTTGCGCCCGTGGAGCCCGATGTCGCGCGAGCGAGCGACTGCGCCTAATGCGCCGTTCTCCTTATACAAGAAGACGACATGGTCTAATTTGTCTTTGGATTCCATGCTGACGATGAGAGGCGGGTAGCCGTACTGCTCCAGAACGGCTGCGGCGAAGATAGCGCCTTCGAGGCAATAGGCTTTGTTTTCTCTGACGACGCCGCGAAACGAAAGACAGGTCTTCATGGGCCGGTTGTATGGGACGGTTCGCAGATATCGCTGAACCTGCGCGGGGGTGCGAAGCTTTTGAATGAGTCTCCACTCTGCTGGGGTGAAATCGGATTCAGTTGGCATCATCGCTTGGCAGCGCTCATCCTCGGCATTTGTAGACTAGTACCTCGGCTCCCTCCATTGGAATGGGGAAGCGGCCGATCTCAATGAAGCGGTCGGGGTGTGTGCGGATCAGGTTTTCAAGCGGCAGCTCGAGTGGCGCAACCCACTCGGCGCGGTCCAGGCCAGTGCGCACGACGAGGAAATCACATTGCTCGATGCGGTCCCGAGCCCCCTCGACAACCAGCCAATCGACGTTGAACACTGGCGGCGAGGCGTGTCCAGGCGCCAGCAACCGTGTGTAGAGCGCTATGGTGGAGGGGTTCAGGTATGGCAGATTCACCGCTACTCCGACTGTGGGCGCATTAATGTCCTTTAAGGCTCTGCTCCGATCATCGCTCGATGGATTCACATTGCCCGGGCTTCCTGAATCGTGAGCTTGTGTTTGTGGATTGGATTGGCTCGCAATGGTGCGAACAATATCGGGGACGCCCCAATCGTCAGGCAGAGGCCGGTGATCGAGTGCAAAGTAGTTTCTCCCGAAGACCATCCATCTAAAATTGGGCGTGTCGAGGTAAAAGCCCATACCGGGACGAGGCCATTGAGCATTGCAGAAGCTGACGAGCGCCCAGACCGCGATACAGGCCACCAGAGCCGGTTTCAAGGCGCCCGCCGCCTTGCTTGAGAATCTCTCCTGCTTGCCGTCGGGCTGAGTCTTCCAACCCGAAAGCCAGCAAACTGAAATCAACGCTGCAGCCGGGAGCACCGGCACCGTGTAGCGAGCGTCCTTGTTTGCAACAAGCGTGAATGATGCGATGCCTCCCAGGAGCCACAGGTAGAGCAGTACGCTCTCGCTGCGGCGCCGCGCGAGCGAGTAGATCAGGCCTGCGAGGAAGAGCAGCCCGAGCGGAAGTTGCATCTGCGTGCTCAGCAGCGCGTGCGGATAGAAGAGGTTTGAGAAGAAGGTGAAGAGCGGAGCTTCGTTCTCACTCATCGCAGCCTGTTTGTTTACCTGGTAAATCCGGATCACGTCATGGAGGTGCGGCCAATACCACACGCTTGCCAACGCTGCCGCTGCAAGGCCTGCCAACACCAGGTTGACCAGCGCCTTGCGGTCGCGCGAGAGCAGGACGCGGATAGTCACGTAGAGGGCCGGCAGCACAAAAAAGAATGCGAAGGTCTGCTTCGTCAGCATGCCCAGGCCCGCAGACAACCCGAATATCAGCGCGGAACGCCGCCCCTTAAAGTCCCCCGCGCTTATGAGCAACGCAAAGCTCAAAGCAACGATGGCCGTGAGCGGATAGTCCAGGAACGCATCGTGCAGCAGCCACGCAGAGAAGTGATAGCTGGTCGCAAGCAGCGGTCCGACCACGGCGAGCGCCAACGACCCTCCCTTCGTGTCAACTCGGGCCTCTTCCCGCTGAGAGTAGAGCCTTCGGCCAATCCAGGATACCGACAGGAGCAAGACCGCGAGCGAAACAAGGTTCACGGCGATGCCGGTGAGGAGCGAGGCGCCCAGGATCAAGAAGACTCCGGCGGTGATCAGATGGACGAGCGGGGCGTAGAAGTGGGGCGCGACGAAGAACTCTTCTTTAAAGGCTGCCCAGTCTAGATGTGCAATCGGAAAATAATAATCATAGCCAATCAACATGTGGTCGGCAGGGTCCCATGCCGGAGGCGTCCTATTCACGAGCGTCCAGGCAATGGTCGAAGCCGACAGCGTCAGAAAGATCAGGGCGAGGAGCAATTTATCAATGGATCTGAGCTTATCTATGTGCACCTCAGCCGGAGATTATGTGGAAAGCCGGCAAGAGGGTCAAGCCGGGAGGAAATGCGAATTTCGAGTCAGCCGCGATCTACTATGCCTCGAACTGCTTCTTGAAGAGACGCGCTTGTAATGTCAGAGTGCGAGGCATTCCAGACCTCCCGCCCGTTGTCGACCAGGATCGCCTGCGGGGTCTCGTGCCTCAAGCTAAGGCGAGTAGCTGCCTCGTCCGAAACGGGGCGCGCCGTCTGAACGGTGATCAGGCGGTAGGTGACTGCGGGATCGGCCGATTCGAGGAAAGACTCGAATTCGCGGAACGCCCTGGCGCTGATCGGGCAGGCCACACTGTGCTTGAACAGCAACGCAGGCCTGTTATTCGAGTCAGCCAGCACTCCTTCGAGTTCTTCAATGGTATTGATATCTTTGAAATTGGATCCCATCCGGGCTCTCCTTGTTGTGTTTGCCCTACCATCTTACAATTCTGTTTCGGGGCGTTTGAAGGCGGCTACGAACTCGCCCTACGATTCTAGCACAAGTTTTTCGGGAGGCGGGCCACGGAAGGTTAGTCTCGATACATCTCAAGCCTTGGGGACCCGGTGTCGAGGCGCCAGACCGCGCATCACGCGAGCAGCACTCGCCTCACGAATCGAAACAAACGGGGTTGGCCAATGAGCTTCAAACCAGTACGCTCGCCGGTCGCTGTGCTCCTGGTATTCGTCTTCCTCATGGCCCTGTTTCCGGCCAGTTACGCCGGTTCTGAGTCCGATCCGGCGGCGCAGACCGGCACGCGGCCACGCCGGGGTAAGAACGGGGTAGACGACAAGGACTCTGCCAGGCAAGGCACCGAGTCGATGCCCTCTGAATCGAAACAGTCCCGGCAGGAGACTCAGGCAGGCCCGACGAGAACCCCGACGGTTGATGACAGGTCGGAATCGACCGTTGCCGGCGACCGACAGGACAGGTCGCAGGAACGATCGGCTTCGGCCGTCGATGAGCCGGCTAATGCCCGCCAGTCAGGCAAGCGACCTGAACCGCCCCCTTTCGACCGCCCAACGGCCAGCTCCAACCGTTCAGATTCATCGATCGAACAGATTCGGAACCAGTCAGGCACGTCCGCTCGGCAACAATCTGGCACACCTCAGACCCGTAGAGACGACGATGCGTCTTCTTCTACTTCTGCGGGCGCCGACCGGGCGAGTTCTGAGCGAGGCCGGAGCAGCGAACCGGTGCTCGGCAGACCGGCCGACTCCCGAAACCCTTCCCGAACCCCAGACTCCGCCTACCCCGAGAGAGGCCGCAGCAACAAGCCTTCCCTCCACCGGCCTTCAGACCCGCAAGACGATGGCGGCGTCCCGACTCCTCGCTCGAGCGAGAAGCCACAATCTGAGCGCGGTCCCGCACCCAGCGACCAGAATGAGGTCATCAAGCTCGACGCCACTTTGGTCAACATACCGATCCTTGTGAGCGACCGTTCCGGCCGTTACGTCCCGCAGTTGTCGAAGAAGGATTTCATTCTCTACGAAGACGGAATTCAGCAAGAGGTAGCGTTCTTCGGGAGTGAGGAAGTTCCGTTCAATGTCGCGCTTGTTCTTGACATGAGTCCGAGCGTGCAGGGCAGCAACAGCGACATCCAGGACGCGGCCATCGAGTTCGTGCGGCAACTGCGCCCGGACGACCGGGTGATGATTGTATCGTTTGACCGGCGCGTGCACTTCCTGACCGATTTTACGAACAATCGGCGCGCGCTCGAGTCCGCAATCAGGAGCACCTCGACCGGATCTGGTACGAGCGTCTATGATGCAGTCTACGAGGTAGTCGATAGACTTCGTCAAATTGACGGACGCAAGGCATTGATCCTCTTCTCGGACGGTGAGGACACCACGAGCAACCGTGCCAGTTACGACGAGTCGATCGATGTTGTCACGGAATCGGATGTGCTGGTTTACGGGCTTCGCTACCCCGGCACCGGCACCAACGTCCGAGTGAACCCGTGGCCTCGCAGTCCCATTCCGCAAATTCCATTTCCGATTCCGTTCCCGTGGCCCTGGCCTCGGAGGCGCGGACACTTCACCAACTACATGCCGCCGCCGGCGAACTATGGCAGCGCATCTTCGCCAGGCGCCGCTCAGAACTGGCCCAGACGCAGCAGCCGTGACTACATGACCGACGTAGCGACCGCGGGCGGCGGCCCTGTGTATGATGCCGAAAAGATAGGCGACCTCAGTCGTTTGGCTGGGCGCATCGCGGACGAACTTCGGCACGTTTACGTGATCAGCTACTATCCGACCAACTCACTCTCCAACGGCGGTTTTCGAACCCTTCGCGTACGAGTCAAGGGAAGAGATGAGCTTGCAGTGCGCCATCGCCGCGGCTACAACGCCCGCGATGTGAAGAGGGGCAAGTAAGAGTGATGCGTGATGCGTGATGCGTGACTTACGTCTTCTAGAAATCACGGATCACGGATCACGGATCACGCATCACGGATCACGCATCACTTGCCTATACCCGAATGGGCCATACAACCCTTGTTTGACTCTCATTTCGCCACGTACTACAATCCAAGCATTAGATAAGTTTGTCGCAGTACCAAACCGCAGTGAAGTATGCGGCAGGAGTGTCTTCCCAATTTGAATTAAGCGGAGGCAGGTCATGAAAAGTTTAGCCCCCACAACGCGACGCACTCTCCAGCGGATTTGCTGCAGTGCGGCACGAACAAGTCTCTTTATTCCATTGGCGCTCTCCATCTTTGCTATCGCACCGGGCCTCAACGCACAGGGCTCGTCCGTGCGTGTGGAGACCTTCGCCTTCAAACCGAATGGCAGCGTGAGCGTTGAGAACTCGCAGGGCGCGACCCGGGTTTCAGTCTGGGCGGAGCCGACGGTGCGCGTCGTCGCCGAAAAGAGAGGCGGCTCTGCGAGTCCGCTGCACCCATCGGATCTGGTGCTGATGGGCGCGGGGGACACGATCATCGTTCAGTGCAGGCCGCCGGCAGGGTCCGGGCGTATCGACCTTATGATCTATGTGCCAATGAGCGCGCATCTCGAGATTACCGGCGGCGCCTGGCCAGTCGAAGTGAGCGGATCGCTGGCTGGAGCGACAGTCGATACCACGACCGGGGCTATCGATTATCAGTTGCCGCGCATGGACGACGCGCGATTTGTCATGCGTTCGGCTCGCGGCCTCGTGAAGTCGACGATTTCGCTGGCTGAATCCGAGCGAACCGGGATCCACGATCTCCAGGGAAGAATCGGAGCTGGAAGCGCCCCCATTTCCCTGAGCAGCCAGACAGGCAACATCACACTCGGGGCCGCGGCTGGCGGATCGCTTGCGGGGCGGACAAGGTCTCCTGCGCAGGGAGTCGACGGCGGACGTTCGGTCGCAGCGGAGGCACAACAGGAAAGCAGCCCGGCGGGCTATTCGCCGGCTCAGAGAAGCAACAGTCGCGATTATCCGCGTACGAATGCGCCGCAAGGGCGTGCCGTTGATCCGGCCGGTGACGATTCCAACAGCACTGCCTTGCCGCCTGTCCAGCGTTCGGGTGGCGTAGCGAACCGCAATCCCGGCGGCTGGGTGGATGTTGGGGGAACCAGCAGCAGCGATAATTCTTCCGTTGAATACAAGAGTGGGCCCATGGAGCGCCCGGCCCAGCATAAAAGCACAAGCACCGGAGGATCCGGCTTAAGGGTAAGAATCATTCCTTCGAACCAGCCTCTCGGTGCAACACGCGATGACAACTCGATCTACGACGACCCAAAGAACGACCCAAAGAACGACGACGACGATCCGATCTTCAAATCAAACAGCCGCCGTGACAGCCAGTCATCGAGCCGGACCGATACCACGGTACCGCGAACCGGATCGAGTCAGACTTCACGTCCCGCCTACGATCAGCAGACTGGAAGCCCCCGCAGCAACCGGCCTCCTGCTGGTGACGACGCTGATGACCGGCAAGGACCGATAGCCTCGAACGCATCGAGACCCAACGCACCGCCCGATTTACGACGGAGCAGCGCTGACGACGATGCCGTAGATCCGGCCTCGCCGCCGAGACTCACACACGATCCTAAGTCGCCCGCGGACGACGCCATCAAGCTCAACGCGTCTGTTGTAAATCTGAACGTCGTTGTCACCGATCGTTCAGGCAAGGCGCTGCCAAACTTGAAGAAGGAAGACTTTCAACTGGCGGAGAATGGAGATCCGCAGACAATTGAGTTCTTTGCTCCGTCGACCGCTCCGTTCAACATGGTGCTCCTGCTGGACCTGTCGGGTTCGATTCAGGACAAGCTCGACATGGTGAAAGCGGCGGCGCTGAAGTTTATCGACGTGATCGGTCCGAATGACAAAGTCGCAGTTGTGACCTTCACCCACGAAGTGCGGGTCATCTCGCAGTTGACCAACAATCGGGATCTCCTGCGGAGTCGAATCCAATCGATCCCGAGAGCGACTAGTGGAACTGCGTTCTATGAAGCGATGTGGTTCACGGTCGTTGACACACTTCGAGGCACCGAAGGTCAACGCAACGCCATCGTGGTGATGACCGATGGCGTTGACAGCTCGCTCGACCGTTACAACCCGGCGCCCACGAGAGTGTCGTTCAACAGACTGGCAGGCAAGCTCGAAGAATCCGATGTGATCGTGTTTCCGATCTACCTTGATACCGAATATGAGGAGGTCTTCGAGCGGCAACAGAGCACGACGGAAGCGTATGCGATGGCGCGCTCACAGCTCGAGCGGATAGCGGAGTTGACGGGCGGGCAGGTCTTCCAAGCCCAGGAGGCGAAGGACCTGTCGGGTGTTTACAAGCAGGTGGCTGCCGCGCTTCGAACGGTCTACAGCGTCGGCTACTATCCGACGAATGGCGAAAAGGACGGATCCTATCGCAGGGTGCGAGTGGCGGTAGACCGGAACGGCGCTGCGGTCCGGACAAGAAGAGGCTACTACGCGAAGTAGAAAAGAAATGCGAAATGCGAAATGCGAAATTCGCATTTTCGCATTTCGCGTTTCGCACTTCGCATTTCGTATTTCCTTCCTCCCCGCGTATAATCAGTGACTTATCAGGTCTAGCCTCCGCGGGCAATCCGTAATGAAAGACCTCCGCATACTGCTCAAGAACGTCCGACCCTATGCCGGCCTATTCGCGCTGGCCCTGTTTCTCATGCTCCTCGTCGGCCTGTTCGAAGCCGGCCGTACCGCGCTGCTTAAGTCCATCATCGACGAACTGCCGAGCACCCCAAAGCCTAGCCTGGGCCTCTCGTCGCTGGTTTCGGTGCGCCGGTACCTCCCGGAGGGCGTAAATGCCCTTCCAATTATCGCGGGCCTACTCGTTCTGTTCACTATTATTCGCGGAACTTCGGAATATCTCTCAAGCGTCCTGATGTGGCGCGTTGGAGTCAGCGTCGTAGTTGATCTGCGCCAACGACTCTATGATCATGTACTTCAACAGTCGAGCGAGTTCTTCGCCGACCATCCGACAAATGAACTGACGACGCACATCATCAGCGACGCCGACAAGGTGCAGACTTCAGTTTCGACCCTGCTCGCAGATATGCTGCGCGAAGGGCTGACCTTCATCTCGCTGCTCGCACTCGTCTTCGTACTCAACTGGCGGCTCACGCTCGGAGTTCTGGTGGTAGGCCCGCTTGTTTATCTTCTTACCTCGAAGTTCGGGAGGAAGCTTCGTCGGATTGCCAACTCGACTCAGGAAGGCACGGAGGATGTTCTGGATGTCGCACAGGAGAGCATATCGGGCCATCGAATTGTGAAGGCGTTCGGAATGGAACGCTTCGAACAACGCCGGTTCCGAGACGCTCTTGTTCGCCTGGCGGATACTCAAGTGCACGCCGCAAGAGTTGTATATCTGTCGTCGCCGATCCTCGAGCTGGTGGGTGTGCTGATCGCCGCCGGCTTTGTTCTTTATGCAAAGAGCGAGATCGAGGCGGGCATGATGACGATTGGAGACTTTGGCACCTACATCGTAGCAATGCTCGCAATGTACGACCCGCTGCGGCGACTGTCGCGGGCCCAGAACTATTTCCAGCAATCATTCGCAGCCAGCACGAGGATCTATAAACTCCTCGACACGCATACGGAGAAGAGCGACGCTCCAGATGCAATTGAGCTGGACCCGCTGAGCGAGAGCGTCGAGTTCAGGAAGGTCTCTTTCAAGTATCAGGATACGGCCGACTGGATACTGAGAGACGTCAGCCTCGAGGTGCGCAGAGGCGACGTGGTCGCGCTCGTTGGGCTTTCGGGAGCGGGCAAAACGACCCTTACCAACCTGCTGATGAGGTTCTACGATCCAACCGAAGGCAAGATAATGATCGACGGCGTTGAGTTGGGCGCCGCAAAGCTTGCCAGCCTTCGTTCTCAAATTGCGCTGGTCACTCAGGACGTTATCCTGTTCAACGACTCAGTCGTAAACAACATAGCGTACGGACGGCCCGACTTCGACCGGGAGCGCATCGAGGCTGCTGCTCGCGCCGCCTATGCGCACGATTTCATCATCGAGCGTGGAGGCTACGAGACGCTCATCGGGGAGCGCGGAGTCAAGCTCTCGGGCGGCGAGCGACAGCGCCTTGCAATTGCGCGCGCGCTTCTGAAGGACGTGCCCATCTTGGTTCTGGACGAAGCTACCTCGGCCCTCGACACTCAGTCAGAGCGGCTGGTCCAGCGGGCGCTCTCAAACCTCATGCGCGGGCGGACGACTATAGTGATAGCGCACCGCCTCACCACGATACATCGAGCCGACGCCATCGTGGTGCTCGACCATGGCCGCGTAGTCGATGTCGGGACGCACGCAGAGCTGATGTCCCGCGGCGGAATATATCGCGACCTCTACGAGCTTCAGTTCGCGGATGACGTGGTCACCGAAGGTGAGATCGCGGTGGCAAAAGAGGAATAGGCGCCAATCGACGGAACTATTATGATCAAGAGCATGACGGGATTCGGACGGGGAAGCGCTCAAGGTGACAGCTTCAAGGTGCATGCGGACATGCGCTCGGTCAACA
>JBGPFL010000053.1:0-12145 GCA_041483295.1 Blastocatellia bacterium
AACGCAAATCTCATTGGCCAGGTCCTTGACGACAAGTACCTCATCGAAAGGCAGCTCGGAAAAGGTGGCATGGGAGCTGTCTATCTTGCTACCCATCTGGGAACGGACCGGCCGGTTGCGCTCAAAGTCATCACGCCCCAGTTTATGGCCGACGATGAGTTCGTGGAACGATTTCGGCGCGAGGCCAAGGCCGCCGGGCGCCTTCGCCATCCAAACGTCGTGAACGTAACCGACTTCGGCTTCGCTCCCCTTGGCGGTGACCGCCTCGCCTATCTGGTGATGGAATACCTGGGCGGCTGCACTCTTGCCGAGATCCTCGCCGAGGAGACGCACCTCGACATCAACTGGGTTGTCGACATACTGGAGCAGGCATGTTCAGCAATCGATGAAGCCCATCAACAAGGAGTCATCCACCGTGACCTCAAGCCGGACAACATATGGCTTGAACCGAATCGCCGTGGCGGTTACACGGTTAAAGTGCTCGACTTCGGGTTGGCCAAACTCGGCGATGCAATGCTTCCAGAAGAGGAAGCGGGTGCACGGCCGGGCCCTCAATCATCACCCCTCCAGCGGACTTCCATCGAGCGAGCTGATGGCCAGACTCGGGCGATAGATGGACACCTCACGCAGCCAGGCGGAGGTGACTTCTCCGAGACTGCGACGCGGCTGCAGACCGCTATCAGCACCGAAGAGCAACAGACCCGGATCCTGGCTCAGCACCCTACGGAGAGCGCTCGCGCTCCCGAAACCGGAAAGCACACCCAGGCATCCGAAGCAGCAGCCATGCTGCTTGCCGAGGAGGAGCAGACGCAGTTGCTCGAACCTCGCTCGCACACGACGCCGCTAACCGATAACCCGAGTAGGCACAGCCTGCTCGCTTCTCAGACTTCCTCAGATGACGGCCTGACCCGCGTAGGCTCCATACTCGGCACCCCGCTTTATATGTCGCCCGAGCAGTGCCGCAGCGAGCCGCTCGACGCCCGAGCCGATATCTATAGCCTCGGCGTGATCGCCTATCAAATGCTTGCCGGCCAGACTCCGTTCGTCGGTGATCTGCAGTCGGTGATGCAACAGCACATCGAAGCGTCTCCCCCGCCGCTCAAAGAGAAGCGCCGTGATGTCCCGAAGAAGCTCGCGAAGCTCGTTATGTCCGCTCTGGCTAAGAATCCCGGTGACCGCCCCGCTAGCGCCGCAGGGTTTGCCAGCGCGCTGCGCGCCAATGCTGAAGGCATAGGGGCGCTGGTCCGCCGGGCGTTTGCGCTCTACAGCGAACACTTCATGCAGTTCTTCCGCATGTCGCTGCTCATGAACCTTCCGTTGATTGCCTTCGCAATCATTCAATTGATCAACGAGCTGCTCAAGCGCGAAACGATCATCTCCCCCTTGGCGGGCAGGATAACTGAAGGCGCTGTGGGGCTTGTTACTTTCATTGCCACCTTCCTGATCGCCTCGGCGATCACCGGCGCGACGATACGGCTGGTCACGCAGTTGTACCTGGCGCCACTCCGGCCGATCGACCTGAGCGTAGCTTACGCTGCGTTGAAGAAGCGACTGCGAGCCCTACTCGTAACCGGCGTCATTGCCAGCATCATCTCAATCATCGGAGTCATACTATTAGTCGTTCCCGGGATAATCCTGTTCATCAACTACTCGCTCTATGCGCCGGTGGTGATGATGGAGAATCTGAAAGGGCGCGCAGCCCTGAAGCGCTCGAAGGCTTTGGTTAAGCGTGCGCGGTTCACCGTGATCGCGGTTCTTTTCGTCCAGTGGGCGATGCCCGCAATCACGGGACTTCTGACGATGGCGCTCATTGGCAGTTTTCTCAAACTCGGGGGCATACAGCACGCCCCTGAACTAGCCGGTAGAATCGTCGGGGTCGTCGCGGCGGTGCTGAACGTATTGTTCATTCCGCTCATATCGACGCTTACGGCACTGCTCTACTTGAAGACGCGCCAGATGGGCGGTGAGACCGTGAAGGATGCATTGAGCCAGTTTGAAGAGGAAGACACTCCCCGCAGCAAGTGGCAGCAGCGCATGCGTGAGCAGCTTCAATCTTCGAATCACAACAGCCGCTGATACCGCCGGCGGTCGTCGACTCGGAATAGGCATTGAAGGCTTTGCAAACAGATTCGAGGGGTTTGAATCCCTGAATATACCGATGAGGTAGACCTAACTTTTGACGTCTCAGTCGTCGTCACCCAAAGCTTCGAGTGCCGGTGCGTCATCTCCGAAGCTCGCGCGCAGCCTCGGGCTGTTCGATGCCACGATGATTGTCATGGGGGGCATCATCGGCTCGGGCATCTTCATGAACCCCTCCGTCGTGGCGCGCCAGGTTCACACGCCGTTCTTGATACTGGGTGCGTGGGTGTTCGGAGGTTTGATCGCGCTTGCGGGCGCCTTCATATATGCAGAACTGGCGGCCCGGCGGCCCGAAGTCGGCGGCCAGTACGCCTACATCCGAGAGGCATATCATCCCGCGGTCGCATTCATCTATGGCTGGGCGCTGCTGCTGGTAATCCAGACCGGCGGGATGGCCGCTGTCGCAGTTACCTTTGGGCGATACTTCATCGATCTGACCCACGTCCCCTTGAGTGACTGGATGGTTGCGGCCCTCGCGTTGGCCTTGCTCACGGCGATCAACTGCTTCGGCGTGCGGGCGGGCAGCGCCGTTCAGAGCGCTCTGATGGTGTTGAAGATCATTGCCATCGCCGCGCTGATCCTGTGTGGGCTTTTCCTGGCGGGCCAACCGGCGCCGGCCGGTAGTCCGACGACCGCCACCCAATTGCTGGATGGCCCGATCTCGTTCGACCTGCTGACGGCGTTCGGTGCGGCGATGGTGCCGGTGTTATTTGCTTATGGGGGGTGGCAGACAGCGAATTTCATTGCCGCCGAGGTGCGCGAGCCGCGCAAGAACCTGCCCAGAGGACTGGTGATCGGAGTGATCGCCGTAGTCGTGCTCTACCTTGCTGTGAACTTTGTGTGCGTGGGAGCGTTGGGGACTGCCGGACTCGCCCAGACCCAGACTCCGGCTTCAGACGTGATGAGGCTGGCTCTGGGGGCGCCGGGGGCGCGACTGATCGCCGCGGGGATTGCGATATCGACTCTGGGCTTCTTGAGTCAGGGTATGCTGACCGCGCCGCGGGTCTATTTCGCGATGGCTGATGATCGCCTGTTTTTCAAGCGCGTGGCGTGGCTTCATCCCCGAACGCGCGTGCCTGTTGTCGCGATCGCGCTCCAGGGTGCAATGGCCATCATCATCGCCCTGTCGGGCAGATACGATCAGATACTGAACTACGTCGTCTCGTGCGACTTCATCTTCTTCGGGCTCAGCGCGACCTGTATATTCGTGTTTCGCAAGCGGAATGGAGAGGGCGGCGAAGGGTTCAGAATACCCGGCCATCCCGTGACGACCTTTCTGTTCGTGGCCGCCTGCTGGCTGGTCGTGATCAATACCGTCTACAAGTATCCGGCGAACAGTCTCATCGGACTGGCGATAATGCTTGCCGGCGTCCCGGTGTACTTTCTGTGGAGGAGAAAATGAACGAGGGTCGAGGCGTTGTGGGTTCTGAGTACATGGAGTGGGCGAAGACCCGCTCGCAGTCGCGCTTCAACCTGGCTACCAGCGGGGTGCTCCACTATCCGATCAGCGATCTCGGAGTAACGCTCGAAGACCTCGAGCTGAGCGGGCCAAGCTGGTACGGGTACGAACCACTCCAGCGCGCGCTCGCGGCGAAGTGCGGCGTGTCACCTGACAACGTGGTCGCCGCGATTGGGACATCACAGGCGAATCATCTCGCGATGGCGGTTCTTGTCGCGCGAGGCGATGAAGTCCTGATCGAGCAGCCGGCTTACGACCCGCTGCTTGGACTTGCGCGGTATCTCGGCGCAGAGGTGAAGCGATTCCCCCGCCGCTTCGAAGACGGATTCCTCATCGACCCGCGCGAGATAGAACGCGCTGTTACTCGACGCACGCGGCTCATCGTCATAACCAATCTCCACAATCCAAGCTCTGCATTGACCGAGAATAAAACGCTCGTTGAGATCCAGGACATTGCGCGAAGCGTGGGCGCCCGAGTGTTGGTCGACGAGGTCTACCTCGAAGCGCTGTTCGACGGCGCTCCTTCCGCTTTTCATCTCGGCGGCGAATTCATAGCGAGCAGCAGTCTGACCAAGGCGTACGGATTGAGCGGGCTGCGCTGCGGTTGGATACTGGCTGAGCCGGAGCTGGCCAGGAGGATGCGGCGGCTCAACGATCTGTTCTGCGTGATCCCCGCGCATCCTGCAGAGCGATTGAGCGTCATCGCGCTCAACAACCTCGATCGAATAGGGGAGCGTGCGCGAACCTTGCTCGAAACCAATCGCCGCCTGCTGGATAGCTTCTTCGAATCGCGCGACGACCTTGAGGTTTTCAAGGCGCCTTTTGGAACGACCTCATTTCCTCGATTGAAGCTCGGCGAAGTGGACGAGCTTTGCGGTCTCCTGCGAGAGAAGTACGACACTACTGTGGTCCCGGGCCGCTTCTTCGAGATGCCACGTCATTTTCGGATTGGAATTGGCTGTGAAACCGAGATGCTTGCAGTCGGGCTGGATCGCCTCGGCGCTGCTCTTGATGAACTCCAGGTGGTATTTCACAGCTGTAAGAGCTCCGAGTCGCCTGGGTACGCAGGCTTCTAGCCTGCTTGCTTCCGATTTGTGTCCTTAGCGGAGTAACGCAGGCTAGAAGCCTGCGTACCCAGGCGGCTCTGCGGTGAAGCGTGCGTCATCGCACTGTTCGGAGTGGGCTGGTGAGTCTGGTTGTGATTATGCGATAGTCACCGGCTAAGGAGGACCGGTAATGCAACAACCAGAAAAGAGGGGTTGGTGGAGCCGAAACTGGAAGTGGTTGGTGCCCGTCGGTTGTCTGGGTATGCTCGCGGCCGTTGCAGTGGTCATTGTACTTATAGCGACCCTGGTCTTCGGAGCTCTCAAATCGTCCGACGTCTACAAACAAGCGCTGGCAAAGGCGACCGCTAATCCCACAGTCATCAGCGAGCTCGGCGAGCCAATCGAACCCGGGTGGCTGGTGAGCGGCTCCATCAGTGTTAGCGGTTCATCGGGCGAAGCCGACATCGCAATTCCTATCTCGGGACCAAAGAAGAGCGCTACCATCTACGCCGTCGGCCGCAAGAGCGCGGGTGAGTGGAGGTTCTCGAGGCTCGAAGTCGAAGTCCAGAACAGACCTCTCCGGATCAAGCTGCTCGATTCGCCTGAATGAGATGTTGCAACCAGCACAACTCTGAGTTCTCGAGGAACCACAGGATGTTCCTGGACACTCTGCCCTAAGGGCGAAACCATAAATGACAAGAATTTCACAGATTGACACCAATCATTCGTAAGCAATTCGTGAAATTCGTGGTTGCCCTTCCTCACGCACAATTTCATCATTCGGACGCGCCGCACGAATAACTGCGACGAGTTTGCGTTCAGCCTCACGGTCAATCTCCGTCACAAGATCGGAAGACGATGTCTTCGCGTAGACCTTGAAACTACCCTTTTCGATTGCCGAGCGATGCACGGCCGCGGCCGAGCTCGCGGCTCGCTTGGCGAGTTCAAGTAATTCCGACAACTCTCCTATCATTGGACGTTCTGTGATCATTGGCCCTCAGTGAATAGATCTGCTCAACAGAGGATAACTCGGGGCGCGGTCTCAAAACAGCAGCCGGGGTTGTTCAACCTCCAGAGGTTCGATACACGCAGGTGAATCGTTCTTGACGGAGTTCACGAGGCTCGACACCGCATATGCTTCCATCTGTTCGGCGGGGTAGGGCGTCAGCATATCCAGCAGCCAATGGCGATCAAGGGCCGTCTCGTCGAGCCAGAGGCTTTCAAGTCTCCTGGGCAAGATAGCCGGCATGCGATCGTGAATGGGTCTCACCAGGTCGTTAGGCTCGGTGGTTATGATCGTGCAGGTGGTCAGGGCCTCTCCCCACGGCGGAGTCCACGTCTCATACAGGCCGGCGAAGGCAAATGGCTGATCAGATTTCAACCGAATCAACAATGGCGTCTTTTCCCTCCCAGCCTTCTGCCATTCGTAAAAGCCGTCGGCCACGACCAGGCAGCGGCGCCTTTTGAATGCCTCTTTAAAGGCTGCCGTCTCTGCCAGGGTTTCGGCCCGGGCGTTGATCAGCTTGCTCCCGATCGCCGGGTCGGTTGCCCAGGCAGGAACGAGACCCCAGCGCATCGCGACCAGCCGTTTCGTTCCATTGTTTACTATCACCGCAACGTCGTGCGTCGGCGCGATGTTGAAGCTCGGCTGCAGCTCGTCCACAACTTCGTCGACGCCAAAATCGGCGGCGATGGACGACGCGCTCCTCTTCCTGACGAATCGACCGCACATTCTGTGTCGAGAGTATTTCAAAGGCTGGTCTTTGGCAACAGAAACCGTTGAGGTTGGGAAAGGGATCGTCAGAATTGAGAATTGAGGACGGTCCCTCAATTCTCAATTCTCAATTCTCAATTCTCCATCATTGTTCACTGTCCAGCATTTTCATCTGATGCTCATCGTAACGTGTTCCAGCGGCCGCTAATGCGGGGACAACCTCCTCGATTCGAGCTAAATCCGCCGGGGATAACTCCACACGAACCGCTTCCAACGAATCGGAAAGTTGGGTTCGCTTGCGTGCGCCGATTACTGGAACGATGTTTTCGCCTTTCGCCAGCACCCAGGCAATAGCCAGTTGCGAGGGACGAAGGCCCCTCTCATCGGCGAGTCGCTTCAACCCCTCGACGAGGCGCTGGTTGTGGGCGAGGTTTTCTTGCCTAAAGCGCGGCAGGTAGGCACGGAGATCACCCGGCCCGGCGGGTCTGGAGCCGCTAAGCAGTCCTCGGGAAAGAACGCCATATGCGGTCACGCCAATGCCAAGTTCTTCGAGTACGGGAAAGATCTTGGTCTCAGGGCGCCGGCTAATGAGGGAGTACTCGATCTGAAGATCGCTGATGGGGTGAACGGCGTGCGCACGGCGGATCGTGTCCGGTCCCACCTCCGATAACCCGATGTGGCGTACGTAGCCAGCCTGGACGAGATCGCCAATGGCGCCGATGGTGTCCTCGATAGGAACCTGCGAGTCCAGGCGCGCCGGCCGGTAGATGTCGATATGGTCTACTCCAAGGCGCGTAAGACTGTAGGCCACGAAGTTCTTTACCGCCAAAGGACGTCCATCGAAACCAGTCCATCCTCCCTCGGGCGTGCGCAAGGCGCCAAATTTCACGGACAGCAACGCTTTGTCGCGGCGGCCCTTGAGCGCACGGCCAATAAGAATCTCATTGCTCCCGCTCCCATAGAAATCGCCGGTATCCAGGAGCGTTATGCCCTGGTCGAGAGCCGCGTGAATCGTGGCGATGCTTTCGTCTTCGTCAGCGTGGCCGTACATGCCGGACATGCCCATACATCCAAGAGCCAGCGGGAAGACAGTTCGCCCTGTAGATCCCAGCTGGCGAGACGCGATTCTTTTTTCCGTGGTCATAGCCCAATCTTAGGAGAGTCAGTCCGCTGTGTCTACGACCACTCCGCCGGGCGTTCCGATCCAGTGCTATGGTAGGCTTGCCCATAAATAGTGGGCGGCTGATAATTCACTAGTTTCCATTTGCCGACGGCCGCAACTCAGGGAGAGCGATGGTGGCGGAGCACTCGTTGTCAGAGCCAGGTGAATATTCCGACCTCGCAACGCGTCTCGCGGCGGCTGGCCGGGAGTTCTTCCGCCGGGGCTGGGTGCTCGGAACGAGCGGAAACTTCAGCGCCGTTGTGAGTCACGAACCGTTGCGCCTCGCCATCACCTCGTCAGGAGTCGACAAAGGAGCATTGACAGCCGCAGATGTGCTGCTGGTTGATGGCGATGCCAAAGTGGTTCAGGGCATCGGTCGGCCGTCGGCGGAGACAAAGCTACATATCATGGTTGTGAGGCTGCGGGGAGCCGCCGCGGTTTTGCACACCCACTCGGTTTGGGGCACCATACTCTCCGAGACGTATGCGGCACAGAGCGGTCTAAGCATTGAAGGATACGAGATGCTCAAGGGTCTGGAAGGTGTCGCCACCCACGAACACAGCGAGTGGCTGCCGATCATCGCGAACTGCCAGGATGCGGATGCGCTCGCCCAGAGGGTTGAAGATGCGCTGACGCGGTATCCGAACGCGCACGCTTTTCTGATTCGCCGGCATGGTCTCTACACCTGGGGCCAGACCATTGCCGAAGCGCAGCGCCACGTAGAGATCCTTGAGTTTCTGCTGGAGGTGGTCGGCCGAACGAACGCACACAGTCCGGGGGTGCGGCCGTAGCAATGGCACTTTGGCTCAGCCAGGTTGAGCGGTGGTTAACAAGTTGAGCCTCTAGATAAGCGGCCTCACCGCAGAGACGCATTTGTCACTTGTCATTTGTCAACTGAAAACGTAATAAGGAGGAAGAAAATGGCAATCGTTACAATCTGCGACGAGAATAGAACGCTTCGCGAGACGCCGGCGATTTCGCAACATCTGGCGAGCATCGGGATTGACTACGAGCAATGGAGTCCGTCACATCCCATTGAGCCGGGCCAGTCAGCCGAGGAGATCCTCGAGGCCTACGCTGCCGAGATTGAAAAACTCAAAGCGCGAGGCGGCTACGTCACCGCCGACGTGATTAGTGTGAGTCCTCAATCACCGGGTCTGGAGGAGATGCTCGCAAAGTTCAACCGCGAACACTGGCACGATGAGGACGAAGTCCGATTCATCATCGAAGGCCGCGGGCTATTTCACATCCGCTCGGGAGCTGGGCTGGTGACAGGAATTGAAGTAGAGGCGGGTGACTTGATCAGAGTGCCGCGCGGTACTCACCACTGGTTCAATCTCTGTTCCGACCGCCGAATTCGAGCGATTCGCCTATTCCAGGATGCTGCAGGCTGGACGCCGCAATACACAGGCAGTGGTTTGGACGCCCAGTACCAGCCAATATGCATGGGCAGCGGATACTTTCCGATGCAGAGCTCACAGGCTTCAGACTGACCCTCGACCATTATGACGGCATCGCTTCCAGACCTCCGGGCTAGCGCGATACTGCTGGACATTGAGGGCACGACGACTCCGCTGAGTTTTGTCTACGAAGTTCTGTTCCCTTACGCCCGCGCCAACGCGAAGCGCTTCCTCGAGCGCCACCTCTCATCGCCGGAAGTGCTTGAAGATGTCGTGCGGTTACACAACGAGCACGCCGAGGATGTTCGCAACGAACTGAACCCTCCCTCACTGCAAGACTCAGCTTCACGGGCGCACGTAGAGTCTCTCGTGGCTTACATTCACTGGCTGATCGATAGAGACCGAAAGACCGCCCCGCTGAAATCACTCCAGGGGAAGATCTGGGAAGACGGGTACGAAACGGGTGAATTGAGAGGCCAGATATTCAAAGACGTTCCGCCTGCTCTCGAACGCTGGCAGTGTCAAGGCAGAGAGGTCTCGATCTTTTCGTCGGGCAGCGTGCTGGCGCAAAAGCTCCTGTTCGCACATACGACTGCCGGCAATCTGACGAAATTCATTGGCAGGTATTTTGACACGGCTGTGGGACCGAAGACCGCGCCGTTGAGCTATCGGCGCATTGCGGTTGACGTTCGGCGATTGCCTCCGCAAGTCCTCTTTGTCTCGGATGTGACTGGCGAACTTGACGCAGCCGCTAGCGCAGGGATGCGCACCCTGCTGTCAGTTCGCCCAGGAAACCACCCTCAACTCGAAAGCAGTATCCACACCGTGATCCGCACCTTCGACGAAGTCTTCCCGTGAACGCCGAGCAGGAGAGGACTCTGTCATTCTCTGGAGTTTGGACGTTCTCGTGCCGCTGCAGCCGACGGCATACACCTAACCAGCCGCTGAGAATGCCCAGGTTCTACCCACCCCCTACGCGTTGGACCACCTCACTTCATGACGTGGTCACTCAGAGCTTGCGGTAACTCCGCCTCTTGTCCCTTTGGGGCGCAAGTGGATGCCGAGTCGCTCCAATAGAGAGTGGTCGCTGTTAACATCGGGGTTCGGAGTCGTGAGGAGCTTCTCTCCAATGAAGATCGAGTTTGCTCCTGCAAGAAAACAGAGAGCCTGGGCTTCATCCGACATCGACATCCGGCCGGCGGCCAGGCGCACCATCGACGCAGGCATCAACACTCGAGCCGTAGCGATCATTCGAACCATTTCCAGCGAATCGACCGGCTGTTGATGCGCGAGCGGAGTGCCTTCGACCCGGACCAGCATGTTGATTGGAACACTCTCGGGGTGTGGGCGCTGAGTCGCAAGCTGCAGCAACAGGCGATAGCGGTCCTTTCGGTGCTCACCCATGCCCACTATGCCGCCGCAGCAGACCGATATGCCCGCCTGCTTGACTCGCTCCAAAGTTCGAAGGCGATCGTCGTAGGTGCGGGTAGTGATGATCTGGCCGTAGAACTCCGGCGATGTGTCGAGGTTATGGTTATATGCAGTCAATCCGGCTCCGGCAAGCGCGTGAGCCTGGTCTTCGGTCAGCATGCCGAGCGTGCAGCAGACCTCCATCCCGAGCGTGCTGACGACGCGAACCATCTCGAGCACACGGTCGAATTCGGGACCCCTCGGAGCATCCCGCCACGCCGCTCCCATGCAGAACCGAGTGACGCCGTTCTGCCGAGCGCGCCTTGCGGCCGACAGCGTGTCATCGAGCGACATCAATCCGTCGCGCTGCACTCCGGCGTTGTAGTGCGCCGATTGGGGACAGTAGGCGCAGTCTTCCGGGCAGCCGCCGGTCTTGATGCTCAACAGTGCGCAGCTTTGAACTTCGTCGGTTGGGTGATAAACCCGATGAGCGGACTGGGCGCGGTATATCAACTCGGGCAGCGGCAAGTTGTAGATGGATTCAATTTCGGATTCGGTCCAATCGAAGCGAAGTTCGGTAGTCATCATTTCAGTTTCCGATTCGGATAGTGTGCAGACGGCCACAGTAGCAAAGATGCAAGCGTGCAGGCAAGCAGAACAGGAGTTAGGATCTGGGATTTAGGATCCAGGATCGCCGAGAAACCCTGAATCCTAAATCCTAAATCCTGGATCCTATCTCTTGTTGACCTTGCTGCGAGCCTCCTCTTCCTCTTCATGTTCCAGCTTATAGAAATCCAGCATCACGTCTCCCGGAGCGCGCAACTCACGCTTCAGCCGGTTGAGAGCCACTCGTACCACATCGCGGTGATGGACGCGGCGACGGCTCGGAATGTTACTTACCTGCAGCCACAACTCGTGAATCAGGGTCAAGTCGTCGTTCGTGAGAGAAGGGGCGTGGGCTCCGAGGTAAACCACATGCTCCTTGCCTCCGGGATCAATCACCTTAAATACCACCTGGCGGCGGGGCTTTTCTGCCAGGCGCTCCCACATGCGGCCCAACTCGCGGGCCTGATCCTGGGCACCCATCTTGGCGGATTGCCCGGTTACAAGTTCACCTGAGTCCAGCCTCAAAGCGGTCTGCGCCACCGCGTCGAACGTACTCGCAGCCGGCACGACTAGGAGGTTCACTCGTTTGCCGTGCTTCTCGGCCAGCGCTACTACCTGAGTGAACAGCCGCTGCTCGTGCTCGGTGAACAGATTCTCGTCGTACAACTCGCTCTCGCCCCCGCCGGGGCCTCGGATTACGCGGGCGGTCATCACCACGATGTCTTTCTCTTCGGTGTTGGTATGAGCGAGTACCTGCTCGAGATAGAACAGCCCGTCGGGGTCGCGAACGCCCACCAACACGTTCCCGGGCCGCACGCCAACCGCCTCCATAGTCACTGTCTCGTTGTGTTGTAGTTGAAATCTGTCGAGCTTGGCCAGGGTCGAGTCCAGTTTGCGCCGCGAGATCCTTTCGGAGAACGTGAATAGCGAGAAGAAGATCGCCGTGAACAGGATGCCCGAAATTGTCGCCACCTCTTTGGTCACCAGGTTGACCATGGCGATCGATCCCAGTATCAGCGCAATCGTGATAAGCCCAAGAGGAATCTCGCGCATTCCGATGCGCAGGTTGCCTGGCACCTTCCATTCGCGTCCTTCCGGACGTTTAATGCGAAGTACGAGTGTCGCCGTCGCGTTGAAGGTGAAGCTCCATATCACTCCGAAGGCGTAAGCCGCTCCGAGCATGAGAACGTTGCCGCGGGCGGCGACGAT
>JBGPFL010000054.1:0-12132 GCA_041483295.1 Blastocatellia bacterium
CCATCTCGTTCGAGTTCACATACATCAGTCCGGTTGCAGGGTCGAACGACGCGCCACCCCATTCGCCGCCGCCGTCAAAGCCAGGAAAGACCACAGTGCCCCGCAAACTCGGCGGCTCGAACTGTCCGTTGCTGCGGATCGCACGAAAGCGTTCGAGGACTGCACGCTGAGCCTCCGGCGTGCGCCGGGTGAGAGTATCTTCGGTAACCTCTTGTCGCGCGAACGGCGGCGGCACCATCGGGAGCGGCTGAGTCTCTGCCAGCTTCTCTCCATCAACGTCGGAGGCGGACGCCTTCCGATACTCAATCGGGAAGAGCGATTTGCCCGTCGTGCGCTCGAACACAAATACGTGGCCGGATTTTGTTATCTGGGCAACGGCATCAATCACGCGGCCGCCACGCTTGACCCTTACCAATGCGGGGGCTGCGGGAAAGTCACGATCCCACACGTCGTGTTTTACCGCCTGGAAATGCCACACGCGTCTCCCGGTGCGCGCGTCGAGGCAGAGCAGGGTGTTCGCAAACAAGTTGTCGCCATGTCGATTCGCGCCGTAGAAATCGAATGCAGCCGATCCGGTCGGCGCAAAGACCAGCCCGCGCTTTTCATCCAACACCAGTCCGCCCCAACTGTTCGCCCCACCGATGTACTGCCAGGCGTCCTTCGGCCACGTCTCATAGCCGAATTCACCGGGTTGCGGAATCGTGTGAAATATCCAGCGCAGCTTTCCGGTGCGCGCATCAAACGCGCGTATGTGGCCCGGCGCGGCAGGCAGCGATTCACTGACGATGCTGCCGACAATCAGCAGGTCCTCGTAGACCACTCCCGGCGTCGTCAACCCGACCGTAAGCGTGCTCGGGTCGCGGCCCAGTCCGTTGCGCAGATCCACGCGCCCAGCTTCGCCGAAGCCCTTCACCGGCTGCCCGGTCTTCGCATCGAGCGCATAAAACCAATGCCGGAAGCCGAAATAGATCCGCTTGTCCGTTCCGCCTTCCCAGTACATCAAACCGCGATTGCGCATGTTGCCGAGAGGCTTCTTGCCTTCGTTGGGGTCGAAGCTCCAGCGCATCTTTCCCGTTGCAGCATCGAGCGCGATCACGCGCAGCTTCGGCGTCGTCGCGTAGAATACGCCCTTGATGATGATCGGATTGCATTGCATCTCGGAGCCTTTGAAGGCGTCTCCGGTGTCGAAGGTCCATGCGACTTTTAGATTTTGGACGCTGTCGCGGTTGATTTGCTGGAGCGTGGAGTAATGACTGTTGTCCGGGGCGCCGCCGAACTGCCGCCATTCGCGGTGATCATTGCTTGAAGGTTTTCGATGCTGCACTGCTGAACTGGTTGCGGGGCAAGCAATCAAAAGTGCCAGACCGATCAACCGTGCTTTCCGTTTCATCATCCTTTGCCTATTCATCCGCTTGATCCCTTCGAAGTATTCGGTGCCGTCGAGATTTTGCCAGACTATCCAACCGCGCGACAGCCTTCAAGGTAATGCGGAGAGATTTCACTGGAGCGGCCTGAAATACTTTACAACAAGTAAGGCTGGCGATCTCTGCAGTGGTTGCGTTGGCAGGTGTCTGCCTGTTAGCAGAACGGATATTCTTCTCGTGACAACTTCGAGATGGTCGCGAACTCGGTAGGAGTGCGATGTCTAGCAGCCCTCTGCGCGACGGTCCGACTCCGTTAGGAGTGAGGTGGTCTCGACTGGGCGGCGCCTCCCAACCGTTTCAACGGTTTCCTCTCGTGGAATCCGAAGACTGACGAAACCGTCGGAGGACGCTCCGATCCCGCTATACACGTCGATCAATTCGAGGTGTTAATGAAAACCGACGCTGCCGCGACCTTGAGTCCCAGATTTAATTGCACCCCTGCTCGCTTGTTTGGCAATTCCTGCTTGAATACTGGCCGCTATATGGCTATTACTAATAGTCTATGTCGAATCCCAACGGCGTTTAGAAGACAAAGACCGAGAAGGTCCTAAGCACGTCCAAGCGGTCTTACAAGTCTTCTAGACACTTAGTTGGATCTGGTGATGTAGTGGGAACGAGACTGGTCGAAGGAGCCGGTAGGGAATAGGGGTGCAAGCTACATAAAATGGCAGGCTCGAAAACAAGACTCGTCAGGGTGGTCGATTCGCACAGTTGCGGGGAACCTACGCGCGTGATTATCGATGGAGCGCCGGAACTGGGAAATGGCCCTCTCGCGGAACGCTTAGAGATCTTTAGAAGCAAGTTCGATGATTTCCGCTCCGCTGTTGTAAACGAGCCGCGCGGGTCGGACGCGATGGTCGGGGCTTTGCTGTGTGAACCGGCAAACCCCTCGTGTGAAGCCGGCGTAATCTTCTTTAACAATATCGGCTATCTGGGCATGTGCGGCCATGGCACCATGGGTCTCGTGATTACGTTGTCGTACTTGAATCGCATCAGCCCCGGACGCCACCAGATCGAAACTCCCGTCGGCACCGTCGAAGCCCTTCTCCACGACGATGGACAAGTAACCGTAGCGAATGTTCCAAGCTACCGAGCTGCGGCCGGTGTGATGGTCGATGTTCGTGGCTACGGGCCGGTCCGCGGAGACGTAGCCTGGGGCGGCAACTGGTTCTTCGTGGTCAACGATCACCGACAGCGACTCACGATAGAGAATGTCGAAACTCTGACGGACTTCGCCTGGCAGATACGCGAAGGACTCAGACAAGCGGGAATCGCCGGCGACAATGGTCAGGAGATCGATCACATAGAACTGTCGGCGCCTTCAGAACGACCCGGAGTCGACAGCAAGAACTTTGTCCTGTGTCCGGGTAAGGCATACGATCGTTCCCCCTGCGGAACGGGCACCAGCGCCAAGATGGCCTGTCTGTACGCAGATGGCAAGCTGGCGGAGGGTCAGATCTGGCGGCAGGAGGGCATCCTGGGAAGCATTTTTGAGGGGTCGATCAAAATCGCCGCTGACCGAATCCACCCAAGTGTCAAAGGCTCGGCGTTCATCGTCGCTGAAGGGAATCTGGTCCTCGACCAACAAGACCCGTTCTGCTTCGGTATTCGCAGATGACCTGCGCCGCCTTTGATGGCTTGATCGTTGGAAGGAGAATCCTCGGCCTCTCGGCCGGCCCTGCTCTGAACCACTCTGTCAAGCAGGCAGCCCGAGTCCCAAACCAGCCACATCTTCAAACAAGCGCGACGGAGGAGTCTGTCCATGCTTGAGCAGATCACTCTACGGGTCAACGGCCACGCCGTAAGGGTGCCGGCGGGAAGCACGGTCTCTACGGCAGTGATCATCTCGGGCGCCGCCGGATTTCGCCGTTCGGTAAGCGGCGAGCTGCGCGGCCCTCTCTGCGGAATTGGCATTTGCTTTGAGTGCCGGGTGAAGATAGATGGCCGGGCGCACTCGCGAAGTTGCCAGGTGCCGTGTGAGGAAGGAATGGACGTGCTCACCGATGAATGAATCCCGGCATGCGTGCGATATTCTCATCATTGGCGCCGGACCCGCGGGGCTGGCAGCCGCCTGCCGCGCTGCGCGAGGCGCTAAGCGCGTCACGATAATCGATGACAACCCGGGCCCAGGCGGTCAGATCTGGCGGCGCGACCAGCGCAAGCCGAACGCCAGCCCAGCGCTCGCTTGGCTCAGGGCGGCCCGCGGCTCCGGTGTCGAGTTCATCTACGGGGCGAACGTCTTCGACCAACCCGGGACCGGTCTCGTGCTGGCCGAGACTCGTGACGGAGTCCGTGAGATCGGCTACCGACAGTTGATCCTGGCGACCGGAGCGCGCGAGCGTCTGCTCCCCTTCCCCGGGTGGACATTGCCGAACGTTTGCGGCGCGGGCGGTCTCCAGGCTCTTGTCAAATCCGGCCTCTCGATAGAGGGGAAGAGGGTCGTTGTCGCGGGCAGTGGTCCTCTGTTATGAGCTGTCGCAGCTTATCTGCGCAAGCTCGGTGCTCAGATACCGTTTATAGCAGAGCAGGCGCCGTTGAAGCGATTGCTCAGCTTCGGCCTGAGGCTGTTAGGATCTCCTGCTAAGGCGGCTCAAGCGGCGGTGCTGCGAGCCCGGCTCGCGGGTGTTCGGTACCTGACCGACTGCTGGGTCACCACTGCCGAAGGCAATGAGAAGCTTGAGACCGTCAAGGTCAGGCATGAATCGCAGACGCTTGATGTAGATTGTGACTATCTTGCATGCGGCTTTCATCTCGTGCCTAATATCGAGCTAGCCGCGTTTCTAGGTTGCGAGCTAGCCGAGGGCGGAGTCCGAGTAAGTGAATTTCAGGAGACGTCGCTCCCCGGCATCTATTGCGCGGGCGAGACAACGGGCATTGGCGGGCTGGAACTCTCTTTGGTTGAGGGCGAGATCGCTGGTTATGCGGCCGCAGGCATGCATCCCGAGGCCGCAGGCAAGTTTGGATCTCGCCGCAGACTCCGAAAGTTCTCAGACCTGCTCAACCGCACCTTCGCCCTGCGGGACGAACTGAGAAGCTCGCCCCGGCCGGACACGCTCGTATGCCGCTGCGAAGACGTGAGCTTTGAGCGTTTGCGTAAACAGACCGGATGGCGCGCGGCGAAGCTGCAAACGCGCTGCGGCATGGGGCCTTGCCAGGGTCGCGTTTGCGGGCCTGCTATTGAATTTCTCCTCGGCTGGAGATTTGAGTCTGTTCGCCCTCCGGTCTTTCCGGTTAGACTGGCAAGTCTGGCGCAGATCTCAGAATTGGGCGAGACCAACCACTATTGAAAAACCAATGAGCGACTGGGAGTGACACTATGACAATGACATGGAAGGGCGTTATGCCCGCGATGACAACCTGCTTCAATCCAGACTTGAGTATCGATCACGACTTCGTAGGGCGTCACTGCAAGTGGCTTATCCAGAGCGGCTGCACAGGCATTGTTACTCCAGGATCGCTGGGCGAAGCGGCGACGCTGGACTTCAGCGAGAAGCTCG
The DNA here is from genome assembly GCA_041483295.1 of Blastocatellia bacterium. Lineage (GTDB taxonomy): Bacteria > Acidobacteriota > Blastocatellia > UBA7656 > UBA7656 > DASYSA01. The sequence goes on from JBGPFL010000054.1 coordinate 4,922, forward strand.
AGCTCTGGCGAACCTGTGTTACCGCGGCCGGAGATCGGGTGCCGATGGTCGGAGCCATCTCCGCGCTGAGCACGGCCGAGGGCGTAGCGCTCGCCAAGGCGGCAGCCGAGAGAGGCTGCAAGGGGCTGATGGTCCTTCCGCCCTACGTCTACCGAGGTGACTGGCGCGAAATGAAGGCTTACATTGCCGACATACTGCGCGCGACCAGGCTGTCGTGCATGCTCTATAACAATCCGGTCGCATATGGCACCGACTTTCTGCCGGAGCAGATTCAAGAGCTGGCCTCAGAGCATGAGAACCTTAACGCGGTAAAAGAGTCGAGCACGGACATCCGGCGGGTGACGGCCATCCAGGCCCTGGTGAGCAATCGACTGGATATCTTCGTTGGCGTCGATGATGCCATAGTCGAAGGCCTCGCCGCGGGCGCAGTGGGTTGGATAGCCGGCCTGGTCAACGCCTTTCCCGACGAGTCGGTATCCCTCTTCAACTATGCGATGCAGGGTGAACGCGAAAAGGCGCTCAAGCTGTATCATTGGTTTCTGCCAATGCTGAGAATGGACACGGTGCCCAAGTTTGTTCAGCTTATCAAATTAGTGCAGCAAGAGGTTGGGATGGGCAATGCTCGCGTGCGGCCACCGCGACTTGAAGTGGTTGGCACCGAGCTTGAGGAGGCCAGGGCGGTCATTCAGACGGCTCTTAAGAACCGTCCCTCACTGTAGTTGTCCGTCGTCAGTGGTCAGTTGTCCGTTGTCAGGTGTCAATTGTCGGTCGTTACTAATGACCACCTGGTTACGACAACCGAACAACGGACAACTGACCACTGACAACGGACAAAGGACACAGACTATGGAACTAACGGGCAGGTCGATCATTGGATATCGAAGAGGAGCGCAGGAGGGAAAACCCTCGTACGGGTACAACCCCACGACCGGGGAGCAGATGGCGCCTGCTTATTTCCCGGCTAGCCGCGCAGAAGTGGACATGGCCGCCCAGCTTGCCGGCAGAGCTTTTGGGGTGTACCGCCGCATGCCAGGACGCGAGAAGTCAGCCTTCCTCCGCAGGATTGCTCAAGGCATCGAAGCCCTCGGAGATAGCCTCGTCACGCGTGCAACTCAGGAGACCGGCTTGCCCGCAGGTCGCATTACAATGGAGACCGGCCGCACCTGCGGTCAGCTTAGACTCTTCGCTGACCTGGTCGAAGAGGGATCATGGGTCGATGCGCGCATCGATCGGGCCAACCCGCAGCGGCAGCCGCTCCCAAAACCTGACGTCAGGTCTATGCTGCAGCCGCTCGGGCCGGTTGTGGTTTTCGCGCCGAGTAATTTCCCGCTGGCCTTCTCTGTCGCCGGCGGGGACACGGCTTCAGCTCTGGCCGGTGGCAATCCCGTGATCGTAAAAGCTCACCATGCTCACCCTGGAACGGCCGAGTTGGTCGGCGCTGTGATCTGTGAGGCAGCACGCGCATGCGATCTTCCGGAGGGAGTCTTCTCACTGCTCTATGGAGCGGGGAGCGAAGTAGGAATGGCGCTGGTGAAGCACCGCTCGGTGAAGGCAGTCGGTTTCACCGGTTCGCGGGCCGCCGGCCAGGCACTGATGCATACGGCTGCCTCTCGGCCCGAGCCGATCCCGGTCTATGCGGAGATGAGCAGCATCAATCCCTTTGTCATTCTACCCGGCGCCTTAAGGAAAGACCTCTCTGAACTCGCCGCTGGACTACATGGTTCAGTCACTTTGGGAGCCGGCCAGTTCTGCACCAATCCAGGGCTGGTCATTTTGCCCGACGATGCGAATGCCGCCTCGTTCACCGTGAAGCTCGCAACGCTCATGAGCAACTCCGAAAGATTCACGATGCTGACGCCAGGCACCTGCTCTTCGTACCATGCCAGCGTGTCGACTCGCGCGCATGAGACGGGGGTCACGACAGTCGTCAAGCAGGCCGTGGAGCCCGGAAGCACCGGTTGCCTTTCCGGTGCGGCATTGTTTCAGACCGATGGCGCCTCGTTTTTGGCAGACCCCGACCTTAGCGCCGAAATCTTCGGGCCTTCGACTCTACTGGTCAACTATTCGAACCGTGAGCAACTGCTGGGAATTGTGCGCGAGCTGGAGGGTCAGTTGACCGCCAGTGTGCACGGCACCGAGGAAGATCTGAATGACTTCGCGGATTTGTTGGCGGTCCTGGAGACTCGGGTCGGTCGATTGATCTTCAATGGGTTCCCGACAGGTGTCGAGGTCTGTCACGCGATGGTTCACGGCGGACCGTTTCCCGCCACTTCTGACGGGCGCTCGACTTCGGTCGGCACCCGCGCCATTCTTCGCTTCGCCCGCCAGGTTTGTTATCAGAGCTTTCCTGATTCAGCCCTTCCCGCTGAGCTCAAGAGAGCTAATCCGCTGAAGATTTGGCGTATGGAGGACGGCAGCCTTAGCAGAGAACCGTTGGCGTAGAGGCGTCGCAATGCGTGGAAGGGTCAACACGGACCTGGTTCAGCCACTCCCAGAGATTCTCGATAATGCGAAGGGGCAACTCCGACGCAACGCTTGAAGGTCCTGGTAAAGTGGCTCTGGTCGCAGAAACCTGCGGCGAGAGCGATGGTGACAATCGGCGATTGGGAAGTGGCCAACTCGTGACAAGCGTATTCAATTCGCAGTTGGCGAACGTAGTCTCCGACCGTGCAGCCATAAGACCTGTGGAATGTCTGCGCCAGGTGGACGGGATGAACGCCGACCGTTTTGGCTACAACGGCCAGCGTCAGGCGCTCAGCGAATCGTTCACTGAGAAGCTCTTTTGCCTGGCGAAGCCAGCGAGGACGCCGGCCGGCCGCATCGGTTGGGTCACGGCGTGACGCCTCCCCTACCATTTCGAGCATGAGCCCCTCGATGACCAGCGCGGAAGCCTCGTCGGTGAGCACGAACTCCTTGTACAGTTTTCTGCCCAACAACTCGATCTCGCCACCGGAGAAATCCGCCGAACGATCCTCAATCGTACAATGCTCGCGCACGCGTTCCAGCCAGGGCGGTTCTATTTCTATGATGAACGACCGGCCCCCTGACTCGTGAAAATGTTCAGCGTGCAGTTCACCGGCGGGATGAAAGAGCAGGCTCGACGATTTGCACTCGCGCGTTCTCGTCCCGTAGGTTTCAGTGTAGTCGCCTTGAATGACGAAGCAGAACAGGGCTCGGCGGTGCGAGTGCCTGGGGGTTTTATACCCCGGGGGATAGATGCGCTCCGACAGGTCAAAGCCGGCGACCTTGCGACTCCTTAGACTATCACCATACAGGTAGCCTGGAGCTAGTTGCTTCGACATCGGTTGCATCTCGCTTTCATCGGCGTGGCGGGCTTGCGGCCTGGCGTCGTCGGCTCACTCAGGCCAACCCTCACTGGCCTCTAACCTCGAACAGCCACCCTCTATCGTTACCGTGCTGTGTGTATACCGTATCCTCAACTTAACTGTCAAGGTGTTCGGCGCGGTCACAAGAGGCTCACTCGTTCAATCTGACCTTTCATTCGTCGGCGAAATGGACATTGCTCATGGTTTGTTTCGAGAGTCCTCGTTGGGGTCGAAGATGCTGTCGGAGTTCCGGGCGAGGGTCGCTCACGGCTGATGTTATTGGGGAGATGTCAAAAAGCCGTCAGGTCCGGCCTAATTACGTTCAAGCAATCTTTCGGTTCTTCAAGACAGCAACCCGAGACTTGCTGTGTACTCAGGCCTCTGAACTACTCGTCGGTCCTGCTCTTCGATTGTGGGCTTGTACCAAAAAAGGTTGCATCCCACGTGGAGTTCCAGCGAAACTCTCAGCACCTTCGATAGGAGATAACAGGAATGATGCGCATCAAGCCTTCTCTGACGATCTGTCATATCATGGTGATCGTCCTCGGCAGTTCTTTCGTCAGCTTTTCACCTGAGGCTATCTCTAACTCTGCGCTCGCCGGCGCCAGCCAGCGCGGGGCAACTCAGGCACCCGATCTGCCCGATCTGCCCGATCTGCCCGATCTGAATGACCTCAACATCCCGCAAAGCGAACTGCGCGGCATGATCGAGAGGTACACCGTTGATCGTGGGACCTTGAACCGATCCTATTCGACAGAGATGTCGCCCACCCGAGAAGCTCGCCTGAAGCAGCTCTATAATGAATGGCTGGCGGCGCTGGGACGGCAGAATTTCGATGCTTTGAGCCAGGGCGGCCAGGTCGATTATCTGCTCTTCAAAAACCACATCACACATGAACTGCTGCAACTTGAGATCGAGTCAAAGGCGCTGGCTGAAATCGCGCCGCTCCTTCCCTTCGGCCAGAGCATCACCGACCTTTCTGACGCGCGACGCCGAATGGAACGAATTGATCCCTCAAAGGCGGCCGCGCTGCTTACGAACCTGAAGAAGCAGGTTGACACTACCCGACGCGCGGTCGAGATGGGCCTAAGAACCGATACCCGCGGCGAAAGCGGACCCGAAGGAAACGGCGATGGCAAGGTTGGTCCGATCAAAGTGAAAAAGACCGTTGCCAACCGCGCGGTGGCCGCGATCAACAGCTTGAGAAACTCGCTGAGGGGCTGGTTTGGTTATTACAACGGATATGATCCGACTTTCACCTGGTGGGTAGACGAGCCCTATAAGACACTGGACCAAACGCTACAGAGCTACGCCACATTCTTAGGCGAAAGAGTTGTCGGCCTGAGAATGGGCGAGGCACAAACCCCTGCGCCCGATCTCCGCGCGGGACCGGACCGCAACCGGGGCGCCGGCGGCCCGGCGCCGGAGCGTGGAAGGACCGCAGGCGCCAGGCCCGGGGACTCAAGCGATATCATCGGCGACCCGATCGGCCGCGAAGCCCTGATGGTCGAGCTGGCGTTTGAGATGATCCCGTACACTCCGGAGGAGTTGATCGCCCTCGCAAATAAGGAATTGAACTGGTGTGAGGCCGAGATGAAGAAGGCATCGCGGGATCTCGGCTATGGCGATGACTGGCACAAGGCCCTCGATCACGTGAAGACTCTGTATGTCGAGCCGGGCAAGCAGCCGGAATTGATACGGGACCTGGCCCTTGAGGCAATCAAGTTCATGGATGATCACGATCTTGTGACCGTGCCGCCGCTGGCGCGCGAGAGCTGGCGCATGGACATGATGTCGCCCGAGCGGCAGTTGGTGAATCCGTTTTTCACCGGCGGCGAAACGATCAGCGTCTCATATCCCACCAATACTATGTCCCACGAGCAGAAGCTGATGAGCATGCGTGGCAACAACATTCACTTCTCACGCGCCACGGTGTTTCACGAGTTGATTCCCGGCCATCACTTACAGGGTTATATGACTTCGCGTTTCAACACTCACAGAGGGATCTTCAGCACGCCATTCTGGGGTGAAGGCTGGGCGCTCTACTGGGAGCTGCTCTTATGGGACATGAATTTCGCAAAGAGTCCGGAGAACCGCATCGGGATGCTCTTCTGGCGAATGCACCGATGTGCACGCATCATCTTCTCACTCAGCTTTCATCTGGAGAAGATGACGCCGCAGGATTGTATCGACTTGCTGGTCAATCGCGTAGGCCACGAGCCTGAGAACGCCACTGCGGAAGTGCGCCGCTCCTTTGCCGGGAGCTACGGCCCGCTCTATCAGGCCGCGTATTTGCTCGGCGGCCTGGAGCTCTACGCCTTGCACAAGGAGTTGGTGGACTCCGGTAAGATGACCAACCGCGCATTCCACGATGCGATCCTGAAGGAGAACCGCATCCCAATTGAGATGGTGCGGGCCCTGCTGACGAGGCAGAAGCTCTCCCGCGATTTCAAATCAAGCTGGAGGTTCTACTAGAGATTGGTCACTTGTAATTTGTCACTTGTCATTCGCTATCACACCAAAGCGCGACAAATGACTTGGTGAATATTGGTCAGTGACAGTCAGTGACTTTGAATCTGTGCTCGCCGAATCCCACCAATCCAGAGACTGTGTGAGAAATCGACCTGGGTCCGCGAATCCCACCAACTGCGTTGGTGGGATTCAGGACGCGATTTTTGTCCGTCACAATCACTGTGAGTCAATAGTGGCCAATGACAAGCGACGAGTGACTAATGACAAGTGACTGGAATCTCTCTCCACTCCGAGCGAAGGAGACCATACACGACTTCATCAATGAGTTCACCGCGGCAAATACGGTCGCTACGCAGCAGACCTTCCCTTTTCATGCCGAGCTTCTCCATCACACGGATCGAACCAGCATTGCGCGCATCCGCCCTTGCGCGCACCCGCTCAAGCCAGGGGTAGGTCCCGAAGGCGGCAGCGATTACCATTCGGCTTGCGGCTGTGGCGATTCCGTGGCCCCAGAGCCGGGGGGCAACGCCGTAGCCAATCTCGGAGACGCGATGGTCCGCGAAAAAGCGGATGTTTAGGCCTCCACATGGCACCCGACCCATTTCGATGGCCCAGGACGGATTGATCTCTCGATCCAGCAGGATTTGCTTTGCCAAAAAGGTCTCTGCGTCTGAACGCGCGTAGGGCATCGCAATCCGGAGATATCGAAGGAACGCCTCATCGCTCGCATAGCTGAACACTGCCTCGACATCGGTCAGCCGAAATGGTCGGAGGCGAAAGCCTTCTCCGTCGATGATCTCAGGCAGCATTGCATTCATCCTTGCCCGCCAACGCTTGCCGCACACAACAGCGAACTGCCGTTCGCTGCATGGGCCGGGGTGATACGAAAGAAGCTATCATGTGTTATTCAGGGAGATCAAAGACGTTGACGGGGTCAGGCCCTCGATTTTGCGATTCTGATTCTCATACCACGAATTCGATGAGCCTCGAGCGTTCGATAGCGGATAGTTGCTTTGATCAGAGCTTATGCCCATTCGCACCAAGGCGCCTGGGCTGAATGATATCGAGTGGGCCAAGAAGCCGTCAGCATGAGCACGAAAGACAATGAAGGTGTGAGAGGCATTTCCCAACGCATGGCTCTCGCGATGCCGAACGCTTCAGTTCCCCCTGGCACCTGACACCTAACACCTGATACCTTCCTCAACCTATGCGCCTGACAACCTCCGCCGCCGCTGCCCTTCTCGTACTTGCCCTGCTGAGCATCAATTCAGTCTCGCAGTCCGATCGCATTTCAATTCGGGTCGATGCGATCAGGATCAAGGGTGAGATGAAACCCGTCTGGAGTTTCTTCGGCTACGACGAACCGAACTACACCTACATGAAAGACGGCCAGAAACTGCTGTCGGAGCTTGC
>JBGPFL010000055.1:0-12081 GCA_041483295.1 Blastocatellia bacterium
GACCGCTGCGACGTGATGACCCTCACGCCCGAGGGCGAGCTTCAAATAACTCACGAATATCGGGCCGAGGATGCCTCCGAGCCGGTTCCGTCATCGCTTGGCCTGCGAGTGCCGATCGACCTCGAGCGGCTCCACGAAAGCATCGACCTCTACAGCCCGCAGGTCGTCAAAGACACCTCTGCGCCCGAATTGCCGTTCGTCATTCGCTCGTTGTCGGAGAGTTTGGGAAGCAAGTCCGTGCTCATCGTGCCGATAGCCTCTAACTGGGAGCTGATGGGTATGATCGGGCTCCATTACTGCCGGCAGAACTACCACTGGAAAGAGGACGAGATAAACTGCATCCGCGGCCTCGCACAGCAGATCGCGATCGGCTACCGGTATACTCACATCTACAGCGAGATGGAGAAGGAGGCGCGAATAACCAAGGCTCTGCTCGAGATCGCTAACGACATAAACACCGGTTCCGATTCTTCGGAGGTCACTAATCGCATTCTCGACAAGGCGCTGGACCTGCTCCACATAGACGCGGCCTGCCTGGCGATACTCGATTCCAACAACAACGACATTCACTTCACCAACCTGAGAACCGCAGGCGATGTCGGCTCCGACATCTTGAAGCAGGCCTCCCTCAAGATTCCGATTCAGGTGATGCTTCCTAAGAACATCGAGCGCGGACAGATGCTCAGGATACTGAGTCCCGACCAGAACGACTACACACGAGTCTTCCTAACCGAGGTTTTCCGGGCCGGCGCAGCGATAGTCGCCCCGATCGTGATCGAGGACAAGATATTTGGCGCACTGGTAATGTTGTGGCCGCAGCCGCGAAACCACTTCACACGAGACGAGACCGCACTGGCAATCGGCATCGCGGACCAGTTGGCAATTGCGCTGTCGAAGGCTCGACTGTCCGCTGAGATTCTCCGGCTGCGCCGGGAACTGGAAGAGGCTCACAGCGGGCACAACCCCGGCTTCGTCGGCAAGAGCGACAATGTCATGCGCTGCGTCGAGATGGCGGTCTACGTAGCCGACAGCCCGTCGACAGTGCTGTTGCAGGGCGAGTCGGGCACCGGCAAAGAGATGATGGCCGACCTCATTCAGTCTCGCGGGTCTCGGGCGGCGAAGCCCTACAAGAAGATCAACTGCGGGGCGATACCGGAGACTCTCCTGGAGTCCGAACTCTTCGGCCATGAGAAGGGCGCGTTCACCGACGCGCGAACTCGTCGAATCGGCGTTTTCGAAGAGGCAAACAGCGGGACGCTCTTCCTGGATGAAATAGGCGAAATGAGTCTGGCGGCGCAGGTGCGGCTGTTGCGCGTGCTTCAGAACGGCGAATTCACCCGTGTGGGCGGCAACGAGATGGTTAAGACCGACGTGCGCGTGATTGCCGCCTCGAATCTCGACCTTGAAGAAGCGGTTGGCGCAAGTCGCTTCAGACGCGACCTCTTCTACAGGCTGAACGTCTATCCGATCAAGCTGCCGCCGCTGCGCGAACGCCGAGAGGACATTCCGCTGCTGGCCATTCATTTCCTCGAAATCTACAAGAAGCGCTCGGGAAAGAACATCACCGGCGTGACTGAGAAGGCGCTGGCCCGGCTGCGCCGCTACGACTGGCCCGGCAACGTGCGAGAGCTGGAGAACGCGATCGAGCGGGCAGTGATAATCACCCAGGGGCTGATGATCACAGTCGATGATCTTCCCGACGGCGTTCGCGGGGCCGAAAGTGAAACGGATGCTCGCAAGTCGGTCGAGGTTGAGATCGGCGCCACGATGGACGAGGTCGAGAGACGTGTGATACTCGAGACCCTTGCATATACCCGCGGCGACAAGTCTCGCACGGCTCAGATCCTGGGCATCGGCCGCAAGACGCTGTATCGCAAACTGCAGCAATATAACAGTGAACCTACCCGCTAGAATCAAATCGGAGGAAAGAATATGAAGAGGTTTCTGGTTTTTGGCTCCGCAGCGACGATTCTCTTTGTGGCTTCGATGGCCCTTGCGCAAAGCGGCCCGAGCGTCGTCGGCAGTTGGGATTTAGTAACAAAAACGCCTTCAGGCGATCGGCCTTCGGTAGTGGTGATCAAGCAGGAAGGCGGTAAGCTCGCAGCAGTAGCAAAGGGACCGCAAGGAGAAAGGCCCTACGACAGCATCGCGCTCACCGGCAACGACATAAAGCTCGTGTTGACGATCCAGTTCCAGGGCGCAGATATGGTCCTCACCTATACCGGGAAGGTAGATAAAGATGGCATGAAGGGCGACGTTGACTTCGGCGGGCTTGCGCAAGGCGAGTGGTCGGCCGTGCCTCATAAGGAGATGGCAGCCGGAAGCGGAAGCGGCACGGGTACGGGTACCGGCGCGGGGTCGGGTTCGGGCAGCGGGTCTGCGTCGGCGAACATCAGCGGAGTCTGGAACGCCACGGTTGAAACATCTCAAGGAACCGGCAACCCCGTCTTCACCTTCAAACAGGAAGGGGAGAAGATCACGGGAAACTACAAAGGCACTTTTGGCGAAGCTCCGCTTACCGGAACGCTCAAGGGCGGCGAAATCAGCTTCTCGTTCAAGGTGAACGTCCAGGGCCAAAGCGCGGACCTGACCTACACCGGCAAGGTCGACGGCAACAACATGAAGGGTAAGGCCAAGCTGGGCGACTTTGGCGAAGCCGATTGGACCGCGAAGAAGCAGTAGCGGAAACTTCAGCCGGGATCGCGCGGCTTCCGAATAGACCAATAAAGGCAAAGGTGAGGGACTCCTCGCCTTTGCCTTTCGTTTTCCTATTGCGCGCGGTACCGCGTTCAGTCCCTGAACAGCTTGTACACCGGGAGATCCAGAGTCTGGAACACCTGCGACACTATTCGTCCGCTTCCCTTGAAGACTACTCCTGTCCCGAATCCGTTTCCTGTTTGATTTCGCAGCTCGACGCTCTGCTGTTTTTCATCGATCAACCACAGCTCTCGAACTCCCAGCGCGCCGTACGTGTCTGCCTTCGTATTTCGATCGTAGATGGCCGAGGAAGGCGAGATTATCTCGACGACAAGGTCTGCCGTCGTTCGATGATTTGGGTCGAGCCGGGATTCGAGCTTGGCTGAAACATAAAACAGGTCCGGCTCGAGATAGGTATTCGGTACTGTCCAGATCGCCGCGCGAGGGATGTAGAGACTGCCATCGTCGCCCGTTTCTATCAAATGTACAGTAAACAAGCGAACTAGTCGTTTGGCAACTGAGTCGTGTACTTGCTCTGGGGGTGGCGTCATATAGAGGACTCCCGCGATGAGCTCGATCTTTGAACCGTCAGGAGGCTCAGGCAGCTCCCAGAATTCCTCGAGCGTGTATGTCTTAACCAGAGGCGAAGTGTTAACCCATGCCATAGCTTGTCTCCGATGGACGGCCGATTCGCTCAGAGTATATCACTTGTGCGTCGTCTGGCAGAAAGAGAACCGACAAGCAATACTCCTCATCCCCCGAAGCGAGCGCTCACTTCTTGCGCGAGTGCTTTGCAGCAGGCTCCGGAGAAGCCGCCGATCCCGCGGATCCCGTTGCCGCCTGACTGGGCGCCGCCAGACTCTTTCCGGAATCCGTGGCGGCCGGAGCCTGGCGCAGCGCGGTCCCAAGCTCTTCAACGACATCCTCTCGCAGAGTCTGATCCGCCTCGTTCGACGTGTTCCCTGAAGGCCGAGCGGCGGCCGCATCCGCGACCAGATGCCCGGAAGAGCGTTGCCGCACTGCGATTGAATACTCCTCGTTCGCAGATTCAAGCTCGCCCATCGAGTAGAGTACTCGCCCGAGGTCCTGATGGGCTTCGGGATAAGTGCCGCCGCGCTGCTCTATTGCCGTGCGATAGGCCAGCACAGCCGATGCCAGGTCGCGGCTCCGCACATGCGCCTGCCCCATCTGGTAGTAGGCTTCCGGATAGACGCCAGCCGATTGCTTGATGGCCGTCTGGTAGGAGTCCAGCGCAGAATTTGTGTCTGCCTGGCGCGCAAGCAACATCCCTATTTGAAAGTGTGCTGCCGGAAAAACGCCGCCCTGCTGGTCAATCGCGCTCTTCAACTCAGCCATCGCCTCAACGTAGTGGCCCGCTCGAGTCAAGGCGGAACCGAGCTCGTAATGGGCTCGCGGGAACAGCCCGTTCCTCTGCTCGATGGCCGTTTGAAACTCACGCATCGCTTCCTCACTGCGACCCAGACCGTGGAGCACACGACCCAGATCGAGGTGAGCCTCAGGGAACGAAGAGATCGGCCCGGTCTTGCGGGGACGGCCCGACGCCGGCACATCGCTCGATTCGCCGCCGGCTCGTTGCGCGGCTGCATTTACTACTGCGGCCCTGCCCTCGCGTTGGGCAATCGCCACCTCGAATTCGGCACGAGCGTCTTCAAGCGACCCACGCTCATAGAGAGCGCGGCCCAGGTTGCGATGGGCCTCGGCGTCGTTGCCATCGCGAAGCTTGAGCGCCACGCGAAACTCGGCGATGGCTTCCTCCAATTGGCCGCGGCCGAACAGTATCAGGCCCAGGTCGTGATGCGCGTCGCCGGCAGTGTCGCCTTGCGCAATTGCGCTCGACAGCGAGTCGGCAGCGCGGTCGAGGTTGCCAAGCCGGGCAAGCGCATTTCCAAGATTGCGGTGAGCGTCCGGAAAATTCCCCCTCTGCTGCGAGATCGCAACCTCGTACTCTCGGACCGCTTCTTCGATTTCGCCACGCGCGTAGAGCGCATTTCCAAGGTTGTAATGAGCTTCGGGATATCGGCCCTCGCGCTGCTCGATGGCCGTGCGATACGCGCAGATAGCATCATCTATCTCACCGAGGTCATAAAGGGCGACTCCCATATTGTGCCACGCCGAGGGAAACCTCTCGCCGAACTCGACAGTGGCCCGCCGGAGGCTTTCGACCGCCTCCTCGAGAGCGCCTCCTTCGTACAACGCGAGGCCGAGGTCGTGATAGGCAAGCGCGTACTCGGGTCTGTGCTCGATCGCCGCTCGATAGGAGCCGATCGCTCCCTCGAGATCGCCCATATCGTAGAGTACACGGCCCAGATCGCGATGAGCCTCCGCCATCGCGGGATTGGCTCCCAGAGCCTGGTTCAGGGACTGCTCGGCAGCGTCCAGGTCGCCCATTTCATAAAGCGCGCGGCCGAGGAAGTGGTGTGCATCGGGGAATTCATCCTTGTGTCGGGCGATAACGGCTTCGCAGGTTTCGATCACCCCGCTGAGGTCGCCGTGGTCGTAAAGCGAGCGGGCAAGATTCAGGAAAGCATCAGGGAATATCGGCTGTTGTTGAACAGCTCGTCGCAATTCGCCAATCGCGTCTTCGAGTTGGCCGGCTCGCGAAAGCGCAACGCCCAGCCGGTGATGGGCCCAGGGCATCTCCTCGTTGATCGTCAGCGCGCGGCGTAACTCGGAGATGGAGTCGTCGAGAGACCCCTCTTCAAGCAACGCAGCGCCCAGGCTGTAGTGTGCGGCGGCGAAGTCATCATTCTGCGCGAGGGCGGCTCGGTACGATTCGATCGCGCTGGTGAGGTCACCCGTGCGCGCGTACGCGAGACCCAGGTTGTAGTGCGCTTCAGGATAAGGGCCCTGGCGGTTATCGATGGCTGCCTGATACGACTCGATGGCGCAGTCGACTTCGCCCTTCGCATTGTAGGCTGTGCCAAGCCAGAAGTAGGCACTGGCATACCCGGGTAACTGCTCGATGGCCTTTCGCTGCGCCCCGATCGATTCGTCGAGCTGCCCCTTACTGAAGTAAGCAAGTCCAAGGTCGTGGTAGGCCTCCGCGAAGGTTCCATCCTGCTGATCGATGGCTGTTCGCAGTGAGGCGATGGCTGCATCCAGTTCGCCCTGCCGATACAATGACCGGCCGAGGTCGCGCGAAGCTCGAGGAAAGACCTGCTGTTGCTTGAGCGCAGCGTGAAACTCGTCTGTCGCCTCGCTTACTTGCCCGAGATCGAACAGCGCGAGTCCCAGGCCATGATGGGCAGACGCGAAGTCTCCTCGCTGCTGCGCAACCGCCGATCTGAACGCCCCGACCGCTTCGGCCGGATTGCCGCTGCGATAGAGCGCCCGTCCAAGGTCGCAATGTGCTTCCGGAAAATCGTCGTTCTGGGCAATGGCGGTTCGGAATGATTTGATGGCCGCATCGAGTTTTTCTTCTACAGCGTAGATCCGTCCCAGCTCGTAGTGCGCATCAGGAAAGCTCCCTCCGCGCAGGCTGATCGCTTCGGTGAGTTCTTCTATCGCTCCTTCCGCGTCTCCCTGATTGTAGAGCGCCACGCCCAGGTCGAAGTGGGCGCGCGGGAATCGCTGACTCTGTTGGGTGGCTTGCCGGAATGAGGCGATGGCTTCGCTCAGGTTGCCCAGTCGCGCGAGGGCAATCCCGAGGTTGTGATGGGCCCAGGGAAAGTCGTTCCGCTGCTCGATTGCGACGCGATATTCCGAGACGGCCTCTTTCAGGTTGCCCAGGCGCGCGAGCGTTCGACCCAACTCGTAGTGGGATTCCGGGTAATGGGATTGTTCGGTGATCGCCGCGCGAAACTCGGCGACGGCCTCCTCCAGCCGGCCCTGGCCATAAAGAGCCTGGCCAAGTTCGAAATGCGCTTCGGGAAAGCGGGCCCGCCGCTGTTTGATGGCTGCGCGAAAGGCCTCGACGGCGGCGTCCAGGTCTCCCTTCTCGAGCAGCACGTTGCCGAGCTCGAAATGGGTATCGGGATAGTTCCCCTGCCTCTGATCGATCGCCTTGCGTAGGGCTGCAGCAGCCTGTTCCAGGTCCCCTCGCCGGGCGAGCGAGACGCCCAGATTATGCCACGCTTTTGGGAACTCGCCGTTGCGCTGTTCGATTGCGCGATTGAACGCAACTGCTGCGTCGTCGAAGGCGCCGCGCCTGAGTAGAGCTATTCCGAGGTTGTGATACGCCAGGGGTGATTGCCGGCGCGCTGCTCGATTGCCTTGTGATAGGCGGCGATGGCTTCGTTGTATTCGCCGCGTCGCGCGAGCGTCAGGCCGAGGTTGTAGTAAGCATCGGGGTTTTCGGGCTGCTGTTCAATCGAATTGCGAAAGGAGTCGATGGCGCCGTCTACGTCGCCAACATCCAGCAACGCGCGTGCGAGCTGGTAGCAGGCGCGCGGAAAGTTGCCGGTTCGCATTTCAATCGCCAGCCGATAGCTGTTTATGGCCTCGTCAAGCCAGCCCTTGTTGTAAAAGACTATGCCCTTATCCAGATATTGCTGTGCTGTACTCACGGAGCCGCTCATAGTTCAAAGACTCCTCGATAGGTTAAGAGTTTACAACCGACGGTGGTGTGGTCACGAGTCGCTTCTTTAATATACCACGCGATCACCGGGGGCCAAAGAATAAGCTTCGAGGCGAGCGAAAAGGCCCTCGTTCCCTTTTTGGGCAGAGTGCTTTTCAATTCGAGCTTCGAACACTTTGTCGGTCGGGTAATGAGAAGAGACTTCGAGGGTAGTTTCGGCTCTGGGACGCTCGGTATGGGGACTGAAACCACACTTACCGATACTCATATACGCCAAGCCAGTGCGCTCCGACCAGCATCGCCTTCCGAAGAGGAGCATCGCAGTTGGAGCGAAGCCACTCGGCCGGTTGCTAGGCGGGGCCGGGGGCGGCAGCCTTCTCGGTCAGCATCTCGATAAAGCGCAGACCCGCTGTGCTGAAGACCTTGCCCTTGCGGTGGACAATTGCGATGGGTCGCGTGAAGCTCTTGCTGAAACTGACGGCGCTAAGGGTGCCTGCCCGGACTTCATTCTCAACTGCTGCGCGCGGAAGAACCGTTATGCCCAGGTCGGCTTCGACCGAGCGCTTGATCGTCTCGATGTTGTCGAACTCCATGACGTAGTGAACGGTCGCGCGTGCTGCGCGAAGTATCTTATCGACAGCCTTGCGGGTAGGAATGTCGCGCTCGAATGCAACAAAGCGCTGGCCGTCCAGAGCGGCTACGTCGATGCGTTTGCGGGAGGCAAACTCGTGGTCCGGGCTGCAGATCAGGTAGAGCCGGTCGCTTCGAAAGGGGATGATCTCGATCTGCTGGCGAACGGTCGGATAGGCAACAATGCCGAGGTCGATCGTACCATTGATAACGTCCTCATAGACCTTATTGGGACGGCTGTATTCGATGTGTATGTTTACCTGCGGATAGGCCTTGATGAACTTCTTCACGATGTGCGCAAGCTCGTGGAGACCGACTGAATAGATTGAAGCGACGCGGACCTGCCCGCTCACGATGTTGCCCAGCCCTTTCATCTCTTCCGTCAGAGCGTCGAAGCGATCGAGTACTTCGCGGCACCCGTTGTAGAAAGCCATTCCGGCAGCAGTCGGGACCAGCCCACCACGGCTGCGCTCAACGAATTTGCGATTGAACCGATCCTCGAGCGCCTTGACCTGCTGGCTCACTGCCGACTGAGAGACGAAGTTCTTGGATGCGGCCTTCGAGAAGCTGCGGGTGTTTATGAGATCGCAGAAGACTTTCAGAGATTCGATGTGCATAATTTGGCCTTATTCAGGTGGTTTCACGGTTCAGGGATACTTATACATAGGCGACCCCTGATCGGCAAGCTTGTGGGGGCGTGGGCCGTGGGGCGGATGCGCTGAGAAGCCGGACTGAGAATTCCACCCAACCTCTATTCTCCCTGGGTTGGTCGGTTGTTCCAGATTGAGGTGCACTAGAATGTCCAAACTCCAGCCACCCACGACCAGTGGGTGGAGTGAATCAGGGCCGGGTTTGAAAGCCCACTCGCCCGCATCTACAATCACCGAATGAGCACCCGCGCTGATCGGACACCCGGGTACGTCGCCCTCCTTCGTGAGAATCCTGACTTCACGCGGCTCTGGATTTCGCAACTCATTTCGCAGACCGGAGACTGGTTCAATAGCGTCGCTCTTTTCACGCTTCTGCTCAGTCTCAGGGGCACGGGCCAGGCGGTAAGTTATGTGCTCATACTCAAGCTTCTGCCTGCCTTCTTCGTCGGGCCGTTAGCAGGCGTCGCCGCCGACCGCTTCAGCCGAAAGACGATTATGATTGCGGCAGATGTGGTGCGCGGCATTCTGGTCCTGGGATTCCTGCTCATTCACAGGCCCGATCAGGTTTGGATCGTCTATGTCCTGGCTGCTCTGCAGGTGATTGCTTCGACCTTCTTCGATCCCGCGAAGTCGGCGGCGATCCCAAGCATTGTCTCGCGCAACCGCCTGATAGCGGCCAATGCCTTGTCCGGAGCCTCGTGGTCGGTGACGCTTGCGGTGGGGGCCGCGCTGGGCGGCGTCGTCACCGATGCGTTCGGTCGAAACACGGCATTCGTAATCGACTCGGCGTCGTTCTTCATCTCAGCTGCGTTTGTTGCATACGTGCATATCAGACCCACCCGGCAGGAAGCGACAGATCCCTCGGTGAAAAGAAAACTCTCGTTTGCCGACGCGACGGGCATCACCGATATCCTGGAGGGCGCACGATACCTGAGGTCCAACCTGCGAGTGATGGCCATCCTGTTGGTTAAGAGCGGCTGGGGTCTGGGAGGAGGCGTGCTGCTGTTGCTGACCATCTTCGGCAAGCAGGTCTTTCCACTGGGGCGCGATGGGAGCGCTTCGATAGGATTGCTGTATGCGGCTCGCGGCATTGGAGCGCTGATTGGACCGGTGGCCACCAGATGGCTGACCGATGGCTCGCCGCGCACGATGCGACGGGCAATCGCGGTTGCATTCTTCATCTCCGCGGCTTTCTATGTTCTCTTTGCCTGGGCGCCCGGACTTGAGCTGGCACTGGTGTTTGTGGTGGGGGCGCATGCCGGAGGAAGCATCCAGTGGGTCTTCTCTACGACGCTGCTGCAGTTGTCGGTGCCGAATCGTTTTCTGGGTCGAGTATTTTCACTCGAACTGGCTCTTGTGACGCTCACGATGTCTGTGTCGACCTACTTGACGGGATGGGCGCTCGACTATGGCGGTATGGGACCCCGTCGGGTGGCGATGCTGCTGGGTTTGTCGTTTCTCATTCCCGGCGCGGGCTGGCTTCTGATCCAGGGGCGTCTGAATAGATCAGAGCTTCGGAGAGTGAGAGTCGACGCAGAGCGCGTTGAGCAGTCTTTCCCTCCGGGATAGCAGGGCCGGAAGAGAGTCGTGCTTGTAATTCGATACTACCCCTGTACGGGCGGGCACGGAGGCCCGCCCGTACAGGGTCTTCGTCCGAGACTCAATTGCACCCAACAGAGACCCTTTGACCTGGTGCGGCTTCGTGACTTTGAGGGTTCGTGGCGAACAGCCAGGTACGGCGGTTTATCTCTTTACTCCGGCCATCGCTACCGTAAGCAGCAACAGTCGCTTCAATCCCAGTTCCCGCCCGAGAGGCTCATACCATTCGGTCAAGCTGTGACAGTTGTTCGAAACGCCCCCGACTCCGATCGTTATCGCGGGAATGCCAAGCGAGATCGGGATGTTCGAATCGGTCGAGGAACAATCGAGCCGGGGTTCGATGCCAAGCGCGCGTGAACACTCGATCGCTGCCTGCACGATCGGGGATTCGAGGGGAGTCTCTCCGGAAGGTCGATTACCGACTTGCTCGACATCATAAGTCAGGCTCGTGCCCGATATTGCGCGTTGCGAATTCTCTTCTCTAACCGCGAGGTCCACGACCCGCTGAAGATAAGCCTCCAGCTTGTCTATCTCATCGCTTGACACGGAGCGCATATCGACGGTCATGGTTGCAAGTTCCGGGATCGCGTTCACCGAACTGCCGCCTTCTATCACGCCCACATTGTACGACGTGCGCGGCGAGACCGGCGCGGGATAGGCGGCAAACCTGGCGATCGCCCGGCCGAGCGCGTGCACAGGGTTCACAATGCCGAAGTCGCCCCACGAATGCCCGCCCTGCCCGGTGATCGTCACTCGATAGCGACGCGAACCCAATGCTCGCTGGGTTATGCGCTCGAGGCCCGGGCCGTCCAGCGAGATGAAGGCATCGACTCCTCGGGAGAAAGCGCCTTCGGTGAACAGGTATCGGACTCCCCGGAGGTTCCCCTCTCCCTCTTCTCCGACTGTGGCAGCAAAGTAGATCGGCCCTTCGGTTTCAATTCGTCCGGCATCGAGAGCGCGCGCGATTGAGATCAGGCTCACCAGCCCGCAGGTGTTGTCGCTGATGCCTGGCGCGCATAGTCGCCGGCCCTCGCGCCGCACTCGCACATCGGTGCCTTCGGGGAAGACCGTATCGAGGTGAGCCGACACCACTACCGATGGACCAGACGAGCAGCCGGAGCGTTCGGCGATGACGTTACCCTCTGCGTCGGACCTCACGCGCTCGAGCCCGATCTCTTCGAACCTGCGCTTGATATAGGCAGCCCGAGCCGCTTCCTTGAAGGGCGGCGCGGGTATCTCGCAAATGCGAATCAGTTCTTCGGTGACCTCTTGCTGAGACTGATCGATAAAGTGGAATGCCTGCTGGATCGGCGGCGTGGAGAGCAGGTCGCGGTATTGAGGACTATCGAGGGCGGCTTGCGGATTGATCGACTGGTGCATCTTTGTGGCTTCCTGCTTTCACGCGTCTTGAATGCTCGGGCTCTTTCGGTCAAGAGTCGTTTCTCGTTTCTCGTTTAACGTTTCTCGCTCTCTTGAGTTCTGTGGTTTCCAGCCTCTCTCGATTTCACTTTCCAACGACATGCGATGATGACCGAGAGTCCTGAATCCGCATCAAACGAGCGCCATAACCTCTTCGTCGGTGAGCACTGCGCTCCGCTGTTTGGCGTGATTGAGTATACGCTCGACTCGCTCTTCGGTCGCCTCGACGGCGTGGCGTTCGAGCCAGAAAACAATGTTCGACTTGCCGCTCATCGGGCCTATTTCGATCAGCTGCTCGCGTCCCACCATCTTCGCCGGCACGCCGGAGTAGACCATATCGGCGAGCCATTCGTCGCCCTTGCGAAATGCCTTGATGACTGCCGCGGCGTGTACCCCGGTTGCGGTGCGAAACGCGTCGCGACCGACCACCGGATAGCCGATCGGTATCGGAATGCGGGTGGCCTCACTGGCGGTCTCACAGTAGCGCATCAGGTTCGCCAGGTCGCGGCCAATGTATCCCATCAGTTGCAGGTTCACCAGCAACTGATC
>JBGPFL010000056.1:0-12043 GCA_041483295.1 Blastocatellia bacterium
CGTTATCCGGGTATTCCTGGGACTCAATGCCATGCAAATCCAAGGAGGCACATTGTTTGCCCATTACTCCATCGGGTGAGAGCTGAATTGTGTGACAGCTGGGCGGCCGGCAGTGGGATTTCCCTGTTTGGCGAGATGAAAATGATCGGCCCCGAGTGACATCAGCGGACGTGTGTTCGATGGAAAAAACGCAGGACTCAGAAGATCAATACCGACAGTTGTTCGAGAGCAACCCTCATCCCATCCTTGTCTACGACCTTGAAAACCTCCGCTTTCTAGCGGTCAACGGCGCGGCAATCGTGCTCTACGGATACTCCCGAGAAGAGTTCCTCGCGCTGACGATCAACGACGTGCGTTCCCCCAGGAACACTTCCCTTCCCTCGTCCGACGCGGAATCCGGCATCCACAGTCACGGCATGAAGAATGGCTCTCTCCTCCGATTGGAGATCGACTCGCGCGATGTGTCCTTTGATGGGCGACCCGCAAGACTCCTGTCGGCGCGCGCAATAAGCTCGCAGGTAGCGATTCCGGATACCACCGAACAGGCCGCGCCGGACCTGGCGCTCAGGCTCAGCGAAGAACGATACCGAACGATAATCAACGAAATGGAGGACGGATACTGGGAGACGGATATCGCAGGCAATTTCACTTTCTTCACCAGCCAGGTGGTTCGGGTGCACAGACGCTCGAGAGAAGAGTTGATGGGTCTCAACAACAGACAGTACATGGATGAAGAGACGGCCAGGAAGGTGCGTGCCGTGTTCAAGCAGGTGTACCTGACCGGCGAGCCCGTGACTGGAGTGTACCTTGATGAGATTCGGGGTGACGGCACGAAGTGGATTGCTGAAACGAATGTCGCTCTAATGAGAGATCCAGATGGCAAGCCCGTGGGGTTTCGCGGGGTCTCTCGCGACGTCACGGCGCGCAGGCAGGCAGACGAGGCACTCAGGCAGAGCGAAGAGCGATATCGAACGATCATCGAGGAGATGAGCGATAGCTACTGGGAGACGGATCTTGCCGGGAACTTCACCTTCTTCAACGATCAGGTCCCTATCACGCAGCGGCGATCGAGAGAGGAACTGATGGGTCTCAACAACAGACAGTATATGGATGAAGAGAGTATCAAGGAGTCTGCCAGGGTGTTCAAGCAGGTGTATAGCACCGGGGCTCCTGT
This sequence comes from Blastocatellia bacterium, assembly GCA_041483295.1. GTDB lineage: Bacteria > Acidobacteriota > Blastocatellia > UBA7656 > UBA7656 > DASYSA01. The sequence continues at coordinate 1,175 of JBGPFL010000056.1, forward strand.
GAAAGGTGTCGAGTATGAATTGGATCGAGGTGACGGCACGAAGTGGTTTGCTGAAACGACTGTCTCGCTAATAAGAGACTCAGAGGGCCGGCCGGTGGGATTTCGCGGACTATCTCGCGACATAACTGAGCGCAGGCAGGCGAACCAGGCGCTCAAAACGAGCGAAGAGCGATATCGAACCATCATCGAACAAATGACAGACAGTTACTGGGAGACGGATACAGCGGGACACTTCACTTTCTTCAACACTCAAGTGACTGTCGAGCAGGGACGCTCGAGAGAAGAGTTGCTCGGGTTGAACAACAATCAGTACATGAACGAAGAGAACATCAGAAAGGTGGGCGATGCGTTCAAGCAGATATACCTGACCGGAACTCCGATGAGAGGCCTCACTTATGAAATCATTCGAGGCGATGGTACAAACTATAACGTCGAATCCAATGTCTCTCTCATCAGAGACGCAGAAGGCAAGCCGGTCGGATTTGCGGGATGCTCTCGCGACATCACAGTTCGCAAGCAGGCCGAGAACGAATCGCAGAGGGCCAAAGATGCAGCGGAGGCGGCCAGTCGCGCCAAGAGCGAATTCCTCGCAAACATGAGCCATGAGATTCGTACACCTATGAATGGAATCATTGGGATGACCGAACTCACTCTGGATACCGACCTCACTGTCGAACAACGTGAGTATCTTGGCATGGTCAAGGCCTCAGCCGACTCTCTGCTGGGCATCATAGGGGACATCCTCGACTTCTCGAAGATCGAGGCCGGCAAACTCGATCTCGATCCCATCCCCTTCGCTCTTCGCGACATTCTCGACTATACTTTGAAAGCGCTTGCACTTCGCGCTGTTCAAAAGGGGTTGGAACTTGTCTACTACGTGCCGCCGGAAGTGCCCGACGAACTGGTTGGCGATCCTGGCCGCTTGCGTCAGATCATTGTTAACTTGATCGGGAACGCAATCAAGTTCACCGCTAAAGGTGAGATCGTCCTCCGCGTCGAGATCGAGAGCCAGACAGAAAGAGAGACCTGTTTGCGCTTCGCGGTTGCCGACTCTGGGATAGGTATTCCTGAGGAGAAGCAGCGCCTGATCTTCGAGGCCTTTTCGCAAGCCGATGGCTCGACGACGCGGAGCTACGGGGGGACGGGGCTCGGCCTCACTATCTCATCCCGCCTGGTGGAGATGATGAATGGCCGAATCTGGATCGAGAGTACCCTGGGCCATGGCAGCACCTTCCACTTCACCACACGGTTCTTCAAGCAGGCGGCGTCGGCTGCAAATCCAGATTTGATGAAGCCCCTCGGCCTCCGGAATCTCGCCGTGCTGATTGTCGACGACAACGCCATCAATCGGCAGATCCTCGAGGAGATGCTCATTAGCTGGGATATGAGACCGACGTTAGCCGCTGACGCCCGATCAGCGCTCGCATCGATGGAAGAGGCGCAAAGAGCCGAAAGGTCTTTCCCTCTGGTGCTGCTTGATGCCCACATGCCGGGGATGGACGGCTTTGGTGTTGCCGAAGAGATCAGGAGGAGGCCTGAATTGGCAGGGGCGACGATTATGATGCTACCCTCTGGAGATCTTAGACGTGACCCCGCCAACTTGATGAACCTGGGGATTGCAGCCTGCGTGCTCAAGCCGATCAAGCAATCGCACCTGCTCGAGGCGATAATAACGGCGCTGGGCATCCCATTGCTGGAAGAGCATCCGCAGCCGCCGGCGACAGGTCAGCCATTGCGAGAGCTTCAACCGGCCCTCAACATTCTGTTGGCGGAGGACAACCCGGTCAACCAGAGGCTGACCATCCGCTTGTTGGAGAAGCAGGGACACATAGTAGCTGTGGCAAACAACGGAAGAGAGGCTGTGGCAGCAGCGGCGCAGAGGCGATTTGACCTGATATTGATGGACGTACAGATGCCCGAGATGAACGGATTCGAGGCGACGACCGCCATTCGCGAGCTGGAGATGGAAACCGGTGAGCATCTCCCGATCATCGCGATGACTGCTCACGCAATGAAAGGCGATCGGGAGCGGTGTCTGGCGGCAGGCATGGATGGTTATATAGCTAAGCCGATCACTCTCAAAACCCTCCTGGCCGCGATCTCCTCGCTGGTCGGAACTCCCGAAGCGGTCCTGGCCGGCAGCCTGCAGTATAGGTCCCCCCGGTGAGACAACCTTCCTCCTGTCGATCATCCCGGCAACCCTGTACGGGCGGGCCTCCGTGCCCGCCCCTGAGTCAAAACCCATGGACCAGTCAGGGGCGGGCACGGAGGCCCGTCCGTACAGGTTCCCATTCTCAATTGCACCCTCTTGGACGTGTCCGTAACGCCCGAATGAGGTATCATCTCCTCTCGCAACAGACACACCAGTGGAGAAAGGTTCCCAGGCTATGCAATCATCCCGACTGTCGGCCGTCACGGCCGCTGCCTTGATCCTCTCCGCCACCATTGTCAGCGCCCATGGTCAGACGCACGGACTCCAAAGCAGTGACCTGCTCAAGCTCCGCTCTGTCGGAGAAGTCCAGTTCTCACCTGACGGAACACGCCTCGCCTACACCATCGTGAACAACAACGGGCCGGGCCGCCCTTATCCGCAACTCTGGATCTTGACTCTCAGCACCGGAAAGTCGATCCGGCTCGGCGGCGAGAAGGAATCCTCTGCCAATCCCGAGTGGTCGCCCGACAGCCAGTGGCTCGCTTACCAGGGAGGCGACAAGCTGGGCCTGATGATTGCCAGGGGCGACGGTACCGGCACAAAGTCGCTCGCGCCGATGCCGGGGACCAATAGCCCGCTTCCCTCGACCGGCAAGAGCATAGCCTGGTCGCCGGATGGGAAACGTATCGCCTTTATCTCCGCAACGGCAGGGCCCGAGACCGGGGAGGCCACGGGGGATCCGATAGTCATTACTCGCTACCTCTACAAGCCCGACGACAGCGAGGGGATGACCCGCTTCAACGACAATCGCCGTTTGCACATCTTCGTCGCCTACGTAGCAAGTGGAGAGGTAAAACAACTCACCGCGGGCGATCACTATGAACACTCCATCGACTGGTCGCCCGGCGGCGAAGAGATTGTCTTTATCTCAAATCGCGAGCCGAACGAGGATCAGTTCTTCAACTACGACATCCTCACGCTCAAGGTCTCAGATGGAAAGATGCGGCGGCTGACCGCGACTGAAAATGCCGAGTATCGTCCTCGCTGGTCGCCCGACGGCAAAACCATCGTCTATCAGGCAACCAGGCGCGGCCTGACCGATCTCGAGACGACGATGGAAGACACCCACGTCTGGTTGATCGACGCCGATGGCCGCAACAGGCGGGAACTCGGCTCGATGATCGACAACCGACAGGGATCTCCGCAGTGGTCCCCGGACGGCAAAGCTGTCTACTTCACCGCGCAGGAGCGCGGGAACGTCAGGCTCTATCGCTTGTCCGTCTCGGGCGGCGCGCCCGAGGCTGTGATCAATGATCGCGGAACCGTGGGCGGGTGGTCGCTCAACGGTGACGCCATCGCCTATGCATTTGCAAGCCCTGGCGATCTTCCCCAGCTCTACCTGAAGAAGCCGGGCGCACTCGTGAAGAAGATAACCGACCTTAACGCCCAGACGCTGGCGGGCAAACAGATCGCCGAAGTCGAGTCCTTCACCTTCATCAGCAACGACAATAAGTATGACGTCGAAGCCTTTCTAACAAAACCGCTCGGGATGACCGAAACCTCGAAGCATCCGCTGATCGTGGTCATTCACGGCGGGCCGCATGGACAACAGGGACCCGCATTCAACTTCAAAAACCAGGTATACGCCGCACGGGGCTGGGCTACGCTATTGGTGAACTATCGGGGTTCGACCGGCTACGGGCAGAAGTTCACCGACGCGGTCTTCGGCGACCAGAACGGGAACGAAGCGCAGGACGTGCTGTATGGTTTGAGCGCAGCGATGCGGCGAAACCTGTGGATCGACCGCGCCCGCCTTGGAGTTGAAGGCGTGAGCTACGGCGGCCAGCTCAGCATGTGGCTGATCACGCAAACCAGCATCTTCAAGGCCGCAATTCCCATCGCAGGCATTTCGAATCTGGTCAGTTACAACTACATGACCTATTACAATCAGTACGAGCAGATGGAATTTGGAATCTTCCCCCACCAGGGAAATATGATGGATGTGCTCTGGGAGCGATCCGCCCTCAAGCACGTTGCGAAGGCAAAGACCCCCACAATGTTGATGCATGGCGAGAATGACAACGACGTGCCGATAGCCGAGGCGGAGCAATACTACATCGCGCTCAAGGATGTCGGAGTCGAGACGATTATGGTGCGATATCCGCGTGAGGGTCACGGTATACGCGAGCCCAACCACATAGTCGACATGGTAGACCGGTGCATTAACTGGTACATTAAACACTTCCCGGCTGGGAATGGAGCTCAGGTAACGGCGCAGTAGAAACAATCGAGCGAACTCGTTGGATCCCTCTTTTCCTCGGGCGGGTTCGGCTGCCGGAAGAATGCCGGCATCAGGATGAGGGTTTTCGAAGGGATCTCGACGGCGCTCTTCCCAGACGGTTCGTTTTCGGGTCCACAGTGGAGCAGCGGGAGTAAACAGTCGTTTCTAATCGGCCCCCGGTTCGGCAGGGATGATGCTTAACGGCTTCCGTTGCGATAACTCACAACCAACGTCCAGGGAGAAGTCAGCTTGCAGTCGATTGACGCTCCGTTCGATGGACGTTGTATCGCCGAAGGCGCCCGAGCGGATTGGGAGTACCGCCGCTAATGCGGCGTGCTGCGATCAGTAAGCAATATCGAGCAGGTGTCATCGCCAGTCAGGGAGTGGAATAGGCGAATCCAATTAGCAGAAGAAAGATCCAAAACCGTTCACTCCGAAGGAGGAACCAATGAAGAAAAAGACTTCCAGGCTTGATGTAAAGCGGCGCGACTTTCTCCGGGCAGGAGCCGCCGCCGGACTAGCGGCCGCCGCTCCCGAAGAACTGTTTGGCCGCGGTCCAACGGTGCTGATACAGAAGACCGTCAAGCCCGTGGTGATCTCTTCAGCGAATGGGAACCGTTTCAAGAACGGCGGCACCCAGACCGCCGTCGAAAAGGCATTCGCGATGCTGACCGGCGGCTCGGACGTTCTCGCGTCGCTCATTGCGGGCGTGAACATAGTAGAACTCGACCCGGAAGACGACAGCGTAGGCTACGGCGGCCTGCCTAACTCAGAAGGCGTTGTCCAACTCGACTCCTCTTGCATGCACGGACCGCTCAAGAGGGCGGGCGGGGTTGCCGGCCTCGAGGGCGTTCGCACACCTTCGCTCGTCGCACAAGCGGTGCTGGACCATACCGATCATCACCTCCTGGTCGGAAAAGGGGCGCAGGACTTCGCGCGAAACATGGGCTTCAAAATCGAGGACGACCTCAACACCGAACACTCGCGAAAGATGTGGCTCGAGTGGAAACGCCGGATCGACCCGACTCACTATCTGGACCCGAGCAAGCGCACTGGGGAGATCGACCGCGTTAACCGAGAGATGATTGCGGTAGGCTTGATCGACGGCCAGCATCTCTACGGCACCATAATCTGCGATGGCCTCAACCCGAGGGGTGAAATCGCAGGCGTGACCACCACCAGTGGCCTGGCGTGGAAGATTCCAGGCCGCGTGGGCGACTCACCAATCCTCGGCGCCGGACTCTATGTGGACGGGAACGTTGGTGCGGCGGGCTCGACGGGCCGGGGCGAAGCGAACCTCTACAACCTCTGCTCGTTCCTGATCGTCGAGAAGATGCGACAAGGCATGAACCCAAAAGATGCCGGTATGGAAGCGCTGAAGCGCATCAAGGCCAATACAGTGGAGAAGCGTCTGCGGAAGAGCAACGGCGATCCGAACTTCAACATCACCTTCTACATCCTGAACGCCAAAGGCGAGTACGCGGGCGTGGCCATGTATGGCGAGGACGAGGACGACAAAGGACCCGTGCAACGGCGGGGCCGCAAAGTCCGCTATGCCGTTTGCACTGAGAATGGAGCCCAGACGCTGCCTTGCGAGGGATTGCTTAAGGGTCTGGCGAGCGAATGAGACGGAACGGACGTTTCGCGAAGGCAGATGGCAGAGCGGCTTTCGTCATCTGCCTTCCAGAGTAGAGGCTGAATTGCACCGAGTACTTGAAGGAGATAACGTCTGATGGCGACGGCCCAGGCTCACAGTGCGACAATATTTAAGCAATATTTAACCTGATTCCGCCTTCGCTCATCTAGCGGAGCCTCTGCAGAAGTGATAGCGTGTGAGACCTGTCAGGAGGAATCATGCAAACCAGGCTAATCGCACTCACCGTTCTGGCGCTCTGCCTCACGTTCACCATTCCGTCGCTTCAATTCTCAGCCCGCGGACAGCAGTCGCGATCCGCTCCGAAGCGCACCCTACCCGGACCGAAACCGGGCGGCACGCTACTGCCAAACGGCTGGACGATCACGCCGCAAGGCGCGCAGATTCCGGTCAGCGATTTGCCGCTCAACATGGTGATCAGCCCCGATGGGCATTATCTGGTTGTGACCACGAACGGCGATGGTGACCAGACAATCGAGGTGATCGATCTGGCCGTTGGTAAGAGCGTGCAGACCATAACGGTGAAGAAATCGTGGCTCGGAATCGCCTTCGCGCCCGACGGAAAGCGATTGTTCGTTTCAGGCGGCGATGACAACGAGATACTGGTCTTCGACTTCGCTGCCGGGCGCGCTACTCAGACAGGCAAGCTCCTGTTGGGCAGCAGCGAGTATCATGCTCTGAACGATAAGCAGCGCGACGAGGCGCGGAAAAGCGGACGAGGTGAGTATGCCTTCCCCGCCAGCCTTGCCGTCACCCCTGATGGTAGACGCCTCTACGCGGCCGAAAATCTGACCCACAAGGTGGCGGTGGTCGATCTCACCACCCAGCGCGTGATCTCCAAGATCGCGGTCGGCGACTATCCCTACGATTGCGTGATCTCAACTGACGGCAGGCGCGCTTATGTCAGCAATTGGGGATCACGCAGCTTGTCTGTCATCGATACGAGCAGCAATCAGGTCATCGGTGAAGTCCGCACAGGTGATCATCCCAACGACCTCGAGCTTACCCGCGATGGCCGCACCCTCTACGTCGCCAATGCCAACAGCAATAGCGTCTCGGTCGTAGACACCGGCCAAGGCAAGGAGATTGAGGCAATCTCGACTGTGTTGCATCCGAAGTCGCCAATCGGCAGCACGCCTAATGCCGTCGCGCTGTCACGCGATGAGAAGACCCTCTACATCGCCAACGCCGATAACAACGACGTCGCCGTGGTCGATGTCAGCGAGCGCGGCAACAGCAAGGTGAAAGGCTTCATTCCCACCGGCTGGTATCCGACATCAGTCCGCGCCAGCGGCAACGGGCGGCGCCTGTTCGTGGCCAACGGAAAGGGAGTGACTTCGTCGGCGAATCCGCGCGGCCCAAGGCCGGGGGTGAGGCGCGATGAAGATACTCAGTACATCGGGAGCATGTTGCGTGGAACCATTTCACTCATCGACTTGCCTTCGAGCGCAGAGCTCGCTCAGCTAACGCGCCGCGTGTACGCCAACTCGCCTTACACCGATGAATTGCTGAAGGCTGCCCGAGCGCCCCGAGCGAGGACCGCGATCCCTGTTCGTATAGGCCAGCCCTCTCCGATCAAGCATGTGATCTACGTGCTGAAAGAGAATCGCACCTACGATCAAGTACTGGGCGATATGAAGCAGGGCAACGGCGATCCTGGCCTGTGTCTGTTCGGGGAAAACGTGACGCCAAACCAGCACGCCATTGCGAGCGAGTTCGTTCTTCTGGACAACCTCTACGTGGATGCTGAAGTCTCGGCTGACGGGCACAACTGGTCTACGGCTGCTTACGCGACCGACTACGTGGAGAAGACCTGGCCCACCAACTATTCGAGACGAGGCCGCACCTATGACTACGAAGGCAGTAAGAAGATCTCGCGCCCGACCTCGGGCTACATCTGGGACTACTGCGCGCGGGCCGGCGTGACCTATCGCAGCTATGGCGAGTTCATCAACACACGCGACGGCAAGCCTGGAGGCGGAGGCGATTTGGGGGGAGACCCGGGCAAGCCCCGCCGCGAGAACTTCACTTACGAAGCTGCGCTTGAGGGCCACTTCAGTCCCACCTTCCCCTCGTGGGATCTGACCGTCCCCGACAACAAGCGTATTGACGCATGGCTGGGAGAGTTCCAGGCATACGAGGCGAATGGCGGTCTGCCTCAGTTTCAGATCGTGCGCATCGGAGGCGACCACACTCAAGGGACCCGAGTGGGCGCGCCGACGCCGCGCGCTCACGTCGCTGAGAACGACCTCGCGCTTGGCCGCCTTGTCGAGGCAGTCACTCACAGCGAGAAGTACTGGGCCAACACGGCGATATTCGTGATCGAAGACGACGCGCAGAGCGGACCCGACCACGTCGACGCTCATCGTTCGACCGGGTTCGTAATAAGCCCCTACACGAAGCGCCGTTTTGTCGATTCGACTATGTATACCACCTCGGGCATGCTGCGCACGATGGAGTTGATACTGGGCTTGCCGCCGATGAGCCAGTACGATGCAGCCGCGACTCCGATGTTCGCTGCGTTCACGGCGACGCCGGACCTGACACGTTACCAGGTGCGGCCGGCGCGAATAGACTTGAATGAAAAGAATTTGGACAGCGCTCCCGCTGCGAGGCGTTCCGCCGAGTTCGATTTCAGCAGAGAAGATGCGGCTCCGGACATCGAGTTCAACGAGATCATCTGGAAGGCGGTGCGCGGAGCTCATTCCAGCATGCCGGCGCCGGTGCGAAGCGCGTTCGTGCGAATCATCGCCGACGACGATGACGAGCGCGACAGGCCGGAGCGTCGCCGAGCCGCGAAGAAGAAATAATGTGTGATTAAGACTGGGACTCGCCGCGAGAATATGCTCTTGACTGCTGCGCTCCACCGGCTCGGTGACCAGCGGTCTCATTAACACCTCACTTCAGTGAGGTGGCGAGACCAAGGTGGAAGCTCCAACCGTTTCAACGGTTTCCTCTCACGGAAATCCGAAGATGTTTCGACTGTCTTGGCTCCCAACCAAGGAAACCGTTGAAACGGTTCGGGGGATCCGCCAGTCGAGAACACCTCACTGAAGTGAGGTGTTAATGAGACGAGCGCTTGTCAAGCAATATGAAGCGAATGAGTCAAAAGTGTGAGCGTGACCTCCCAGCTAGCGCGAGTTTCAATTGCACCCTGCACTCGGTGCCCTGGCGCTGATTTTCACTTCGTCCCATGTTAGTATGCGACCGTGAGGTTGTACTGTGACCACGAAGGCTCGAGCAACAATTGAAGACCTGTACGATCTGCCTGACAACGCCCCGGGTGAAATCGTCGATGGAGAAATCGTTCTTATGTCACCAACCGGGGGCGAGCCGGGTTACGCCGGCGATGAAATCTTTGTCTCGCTGAGAGAGTTTGCGCGCCGAACGAAGAGTGGACGCGCAGTCGGGGATAACAAGGCATTTCGCGTGCATCTGGCAAATCGTGAATCTTTCAGTCCTGATGCTGCGTTTTATGTCGGTCCGAATCCAGGGATGAAGTTTTATGAAGGGCCGCCAATCTTCGCAGTCGAGGTTAGAAGCGAAAACGATCATGGCCCGAGAGCTGAAAAGCGAATAGCTGGAAAGCTGACTGACTACTTTGCTGCAGGGACCATCGTGGTCTGGGACGTGGACTTGCTCAGTCCCGATGTCATCAAGTCTTATCGCGCAGATAATCCTGCCCAGCCAACAGTCTTTAGGCGAGGAGAAGTTGCCAACGCCGAGCCGGCTTTAGCTGGCTGGAGCTTCCCGGTGGATGATCTCTTCCAAGAGGACTGATTGGAGTTGATTCCTTCTCTCCACGGCGTCCAGAAAGTGCGGTCTCATTAACACCTCACTTCAGTGAGGTGCCGCTCGACTGGCGGAGACCCAACCGTTTCAACGGTTTCTCCTCGTGGAATCCGAAGACTGTTGAAACAGTCGAAGGACACTCCGCACCCCGCCATACACCCCGATGAATCGAGGTGTTAATGAGAGCCGACGCGGCTGCAACCTTGAGCACCGGTTTCAATCGCCCTCATTGCGACGGGTCGCGCTACTCCAAGCTGGCACAACACCCGCTTTGATGATAGAACCTCAGGGCGACCCTTGGTCACCGGGTCCACCGCTCCATCGAAAGGAATGGCTATGCTCACAGTATCTCCACGGCTCCATCGATCTCTATTTCTACCGGCAGTCTTTCTTCTTCTCTCCGGTGTCATCTCCGCCCAGCAGACCAAGCCTCAGGTGCAAGACGAGGACTTCGCTCGCTCGGTAAAGCAGTGGACCACGAAGCCGGAATTCATGAGCCCATTGGTAGATCATCTGCCGAAAGGCGCCGCGGTACCGTCGCCGAAGGATGTGCTTGGACATCATATTGGAGCTCCCGGCAAGCTCACCTACTACGCGGAAACGGTGAAGTACTACCGCGCCCTTGCAGCAAAGACGCCTCGAGTGAAGGTCTTCTCCATTGGGACCACCGATGAGGGGCGCGAGTATGTCGTCGTCGCCGTAGGGTCCGATGAAGCGATCAGGAACATAGAGCAGTACCGCGGATATCTCGCTCAATTGGCCGACCCACGCGGCCTCACCGACGTCCAGGCCCGCGAAATCATCACAAAGGCCAGGCCCATCTATCACATCATGGGTGGCCTTCACAGCGCCGAGACCGGGCCGCCGGAGATGCTGATGGAACTTGCCTATCGCCTGGCTACCGAAGACTCCCCGGTCATTAAACAGATTCGTGATAACGTCATTGTTACCATAACACCTGTCGCTGAGCCCGACGGCCGCGACCGCTAC
>JBGPFL010000057.1:0-12003 GCA_041483295.1 Blastocatellia bacterium
AAACAACGCTATGACGTGGTAGTCATCGGTTCCGGTTTCGGAGGCGCAATCACCGCGTGCCGACTCGCTGGACGGGGCCGCTCCGTCTGTATCCTCGAGCGGGGCAAGCGGTGGCGCAAGGACGAGTTTCCGAGAACCAACGCCCAGGTCTCGCGCGCATTCTGGAATCCCAAACAGCGGGAGTACGGACTGCTCGATTACCAGATATTCAGGCGCATGGATGTGATCCAGGGTAGCGGGGTCGGCGGCGGCTCTCTGGTCTATTTCAACGTGCACATTCGGCCGCCTAAGAACATCTTCGAACGTCCGGAGTGGCCCGCCAGCATCAAGCTAGCTGGCATGGTCCCATACTACGAAATGGTTCAGGGGATGCTCGAGGCCCGCCAGCTCGCTCCGCCCGAGGAGCGCCAGCTTCCTCCCAGGACTCAGGCATTCCTGGACGCCGCGAATGAAACCAGGAGGAATCCCGACCTCGTCAAAATAGCCGTTTATACCGGCCCCGAGAGACACCATCCCGTCAGCGGCGCGCTTCAGAACGCCTGCGTGTACTGCGGCAACTGCATGCTGGGGTGTCACGTTCACGCGAAGAACACGCTGGACCTTAACTACATTCCGCTGGCTGAAAGCCACGGCGCGGAGGTCTTTCCACTTCATCAGGTCGATAGAATCGAGCCGGTCGATCGAGCAGACCCCGACGGGAGGGCAGGCTACATCGTCCACTTCAACGCCTATGAAACCGGCTCTGACGGCCAATCTGAGGCGGGTTCGGTGATCGGCACGAGAGTGATCGTTGCGGCGGGATCGCTGGGATCAACCGAGATTCTACTGCGCTCCAAAGAACTGCGCGGAACGTTGCCCAATCTCAGCCCGACACTTGGGAAGCGATGGTCGGGAAACGGGGATATGCTCTTTGGCGGAACCTATGGAGCCGACAGAGAGATCAACCCAACCATTGGCCCGGGCATTACCGCAGGCGCAGACTTCTCGACCTCCGAAAACGGCATCTTCATTGAAGACCTGGCCTACCCTGATCCATTCACCTGGTATTTCGAGGCCTCACTGCCTTTGCCGGCGCGCATTCGAAGCCTGTTGTCATTCGTACGTTTGTACATGAAGCGAAGCCTCGGCCTCGGAGCAGTTGCTGCTTCAGATGTAGGAGCGGGTAGCATCTTCAAAGGCGCCATCAGCACGCGTATCATGCCCTTTCTCGGAATGGGCACCGACGCGGCCGACGGGAAGCTTGCTCTCTCCAAACGAGGTCATGTTGAAGTCACCTGGAGTCCCGCTCGAAGCAGACAAATGCTCAAAGAGATGGAGCGAGGGATGAAGGAACTGAGCCGCAATCTCGGCGGTACATATGGCCCGAGTCCGCTCGCCCTCTTTCCCCTTAGCAAGCTTCTCACCGCACATCCGCTCGGTGGGTGCGCGATGGGAGAGAGCAGCGATGAAGGAGTGGTCAACCAGTACGGCGAGGTGTGGGGTTATCCCAATCTCTACGTGGCCGATGGCGCGATCATCCCGACCGCTTTAGGAGTGAATCCCTCCGCCACAATAGGTGCTCTGGCTGAGAGAATAGCGGAGCACATAGCCGGCTCTTGATGAGCCATAAGGAGAAGACTTAATGAGCATTCTGAACGATCTGATATTAGACGTCTTGCGCCGAGGCCAGGTTAACATAAGTGATGCCAGCTTCACGATTGGATTGGAAACGAATAAGGTGAGGATCACCGGGGAGATTCCGGTGATGATCGTCGATACAGAGAAGCCGGCTAACCCCAAGACCCTCGCAAACCTCCTGGTTCCGGTTCAGGCGACGATAGAAATCAAAGAGGTCACCTTTCCAGTCCCGACTCCTAAATGATGCAGATCGATCTTAGCCCTACCGATTCGATGGCCCAGGGCAACGAACAACTCGAAACAGAGATGAGGTTACTATGGCAGATGTGAATCAATTCATCGACCAGCTCGGAGACGACATCAGCAAGACGTACGTTCCAACGGTCCAGACATTCATCCACAGCGTAGGCCAACAGATCGCCGCCGATGCGGGTCCAAAGGTGGGACAGTTCATAGACCAGTTGGTGAAGGACATCTTCGCGAAGCAGTCGGGGCCTATTCAGGACTTCTTGACCGCGTTGATCCAGGGCCTGGCGTCGAGGTATCACCCCGAAGTTCAGGGCAATCTGACGACGAGGATCGTCGACAACGGCATCGAGATCGAATCCGTTGACACCAAGCTCGATCTGAAGGAACGGGCGACGGAGAAAGTCATCGCGTCCCTGGACATACCGGTGTTCGTGAGAATCAAGCTGAACGACTTCTTCGTAAAGCTTGACTCGGCAACTGTCCAGATCAAATAGCCGCAGATTGACTAGCTAGATGCGGGAAAACCGGTTCCGGCCCGGCCCTAAGAATGGAGGACTCTATGCAAAGACGAAGAACCAGGCGAGAGTACATCGCACTGGTGGTAGTTATCGCTGTCTCCCTGTTCCTGGTCGCCTCCGCGGTCAAGTGCGACAAGAACGTGCACCGTACTCAAGCGGAGATCGACCTCGACAACACGATAACTTCAAAGGTGAGGGAGAACCTTACCGCAGCCAGCCCCGACGTCCGAGCCGCGGACATCAAGATCAACACCGTCAAACTCATCGTGAAGCTCGAAGGCCAGGTGCGGTCGGACAGCGAACGCACGCTAGCCATCAAGATCGCCTCAGACACGGAAGTCGTCAAAGATGGAATTACTCAGAAAGTGAAACAAGTGGAGGCGAAGGATCTGACGGTCAAGCCTCAATGATGTCCTGGCGGCAAGATCGGCGAAGACTGTACAAGAGGATGCCGATGGAAAGCTGGCCCGGGGGGTTCAGCCGGCTAACCCCACGACGTAAATCGGCATCGTAGGCTGCTGAGAACCGCCCTCCGGCTCGAGCGTGATTGCTGCAGCGGCGATTGGGGGGAGGTTGCTCGGGACGTTCGTTACCCTGAAACCGTGGCCGCTTTCGTCAGTTGCTATCAACCCGGCACTGATCTTTTCGTCCTTCCTGGTGACAAACCAGAGCTGATAGATTTTGCCTTTCGGGGGCGGAGGGAGATCGGCAGTCACCACCCAGCGGTTCTTCTGAACATCCCAGTAGACCTTTGCTGAAGACGAGGGCGCCGGAGGCTGGCCCGCAAGCGCGATCTCGCGATGCTCGGGAGCCGTGAGTACTTCGTTGATCTGCGCCACCTCTTCGGCCTTACCGCGCTCGCGAGCCAAATCACGCGCAAGCTCCCTGGTGCGCTTGTCGCTTTCCTCCACTTGTCCCCGCAAGTTGTCGACGTCCCTTCCAGTTCGACTCAACGCAAATAACAACGCTCCAACCGCGATCGCGAGCGAAGCTGCAGCAGCCCACGGAAGAATCACAGTCCCAAAGGACGACCGCGAAGGAGCAGCTAGCCGAGACGAGGCGGTTTGCCCTCTCGGTGGCGTCGCAGCTCCGGACTGCCCCAACTGACGTGAATGGTTCAAGAGTCCGGGTGTCCGCACCTCTTTGTCGATGCGAGCAAGGAGTACGTCCCGCAGATAAGCCGGGGGCGCCGCAGGGGGCGCGTCGAGGGAGAGTGTTCCCGTGACCTCTTCAAATTGAACCAGGTCGGCTTCACAAGAAGAGCAGCCTTCCGCCAGATGGCGTTCGAACGCTCGAGCTTCGTGCTGGCTCAAAGCGCCCAGCGCATACAGCGCGGCTCTTTCCTGATACTCTTCTGCGTCCAATTCGTGTTTCAACTTCGCCTACCCCTTCAACCAACGATTCAATCAGTGTCTTCAGAGGTCAAACTTCAGCCCGCTGATTTTTCAAGGGCAACCTGCAGTTCGGAACTCTCCGCCCCAACACTGTCATATACAGCAAGTCAACCGCATTAACGTTTCAACCGTTCCGGCAGAAGGTTCCGCCTCCGCAACCGCGAAGGCGAGGTCTGATACGACCGCCTCAAACCCGCCAAGCTCACCCTCGCAACTCTCACATCCTTCAGCCAGGTGTCCTTCGAAGCTACGAGCCTCGTGTTGAGTGAGCGACCCGAGTGCGTAAAGTGCGGCCAGGTCTCTCATCTCATCGTGAGGATCTCCGCGGTTCACGCTTGTCCCTCCAGTGGATGAAGCGCTTCCCGCAGTTTTATCATCCCCAGTCGCGTCCGTGTCTTAACCGTGCCCAACGGCTGGCGCAGCCTGGCCGCAATTTCACTGTGGCTGAGCCCTGCATAGTAGGCCAACTCAATAACCTCGCGTTGTTCAGGGGATAGGGTCTCGAGGGCCGAGCGTACCAACAGACGCCGCTCGGATATGGACGCAGCCTCTTCGGGGCTACTCGTGTTGGCGCTCAGTTCACCTACTGCCTCAAGCGGCTCCTTCGATTGCTGCTCCAGTCTGCCCGATCGCAGCCTATCTATCGCGCGACTGCGCGCTATGGTCATCAGCCAGGCCAGCGGCGCGCCGCGACTCTTGTCATATAACGTCGCCTGCCGCCATACCTGGGTATAAACGTCAAGAAGGACCTCCTCGGCCGTCGCCCGATCCGTGAGGATTCTCAACACCAGCCCGAAGACCAACCTGCTGGTGGTGTCATAGAGCCTCTCCAAGGCGGATTGATCCCCGGCGGCCATCTGTTTGATTAAGGCCGTCCAGTCCTCGTCTCGGGTTCGTAGTCCTGGAGATTCTTGGGGTAACCCCAACATTTCCTTCCTCGTATCGACTCTACGCACCTAAAGCCATTAATGGATTTTTTAGACCCCAACCTCTGGCCCTTTTCGGGTCAAACTATACCTACGACAAGATAGTGATGCAATCGCAGGTGCGCGTTCCGGGTTTCGGGTTTCGGGTTTCGAGTTCCGCGTCTCGCGTTTATCGCTTCGTCGTTTCCGGGATTCCATAGCAACTCGTTCATGGAGAGGGACGTGGACGACGAACGCGAAACCCGGAACGCGAAACCCGGAACCCGGAACGCGTCTCACTGTTTCGGCCAAAGAGAGGTTACCTCACGTATCGCGGCGCGACTAATGGTGACCGGGGTGGCCGAGCCCGGCTCCACCGGACGCAACGCCAATCTTACGAGACTTGTCGTCGTCGTCCTAAACAATGTCCCTGTGCGTTGAGCGCCGCCCAGACCTAACTCAACCTGGGCGATCCAGTCTCCTGTCCTCATGTCGAGAACCACCAGCTCCCATTTTGAAACCACGGTCCGCACGTCGAGGCCTGCTTGATAGAGCGTATCAGGCTTCAGCTCTACTGATCCGAGCTCGACCAGTGTGACACCCCTCGCGCCTGGAGGTGACTGAACTACCAGGCCTTGATTGCTTGGGCTTTCGCCTCCGGGGCCGATGGCCCAGACTTCAGGGGCACGAACTAGCTGCTCATCTGTGTAGTGGCCGCGGCGCTCGCCGAAGAAGTAGTAAATCTGCGGCGGAGTCGCCAGGTACCGCGGGTCCACACCGGCGTAGTAAACAAGAACATCGCCGTAGACCGAGTTCCGCAGTTCGCCCAGCAGGCGGTACTTTTCCTCCAACTCGCTCTTCCATACGCCGCGCGCGTTTAGTTTCGCGTTCGGCAGTATCACTGAGTAGTCTTTGCCGTCTATATCGACCGCGTCCTTCATTCGCTCTTCGATGCTTGCGAAGCACCGGTCCTCCTCGGGAAACGCGAGCCACATCACAGGAGATTTCATGGCGACCGGGCAGGTGCCTTCGGGCACAATCTCTCTCAGTACACTCTTGACCTCTTCAAAATTGACGAGGTCGGGATTTTGCACCTGCCTCAGGTACCGCTTGTTTTGCCTCACGAGCGCTCGGCCGTAAGCGAACGTCGTCAGTGCGACCACCACCAGAGCAGCCGCGTAAACGGCCCTTGCCCTGGGCCACTTTGCTGCTCGAAGCCGCGGGATCAGGGCCAGCAGATCACTGACCAGGATCCCGGCGCACAGAGCGAACCAGGGCGCAAGGTGCGCGATGTAATAAAGTTCTTTGTTACCGCTGACCACCGCCAGAAACACGGCGACACCAAGAGTCGCCACCAGTACATGGACCCGGGGCTGGTCGTGCGCCTCGCCGCGTTTGACGAAGCGAATGCCGCGGACAACGAGGTAGACCACCGCGGCGGCGGCGAGCCCGAAGAAGATGTAAAGCAGGTTCCGTGGAAGGCTGGGGAACATTGTGCCTCCGACGAACCAATCGCGATAGCGATAGCCCTCCTTGATCACATTGCGCTGGAGGCCGTCCAGCGAGAACACGTGGAAATGAAGGCGGTCGTCGCGGTTCTGCAGGCGAAAGTTCTGGTAGTCGATCAGAACGTATACGATTTCGTAGGCCATCACTGCGGTGGCGCCGGCCGCAAACAGACATGTCTCCCGAGCCTTGAACATCTGCCAACCGCGCTTCATCAGCATCAGCAATCCGATGACGCCGAGCATATATAAAATGTTGGTGTGGCACATCACGCCGGCCCCGGCCGCAACGCCAGACGCGACGTAAAGCCAGAGCCGTTTCCGCTCCTCGGCTATCTCGAAGAGGTAGAACGCAAGCATTGCCAGCGCGGCCGCGGCGAAATCATTGCGCAGCAGCCTGCCGCGCTCGAAGAAGACCGGATCCGAGAATAACACCACTACTGCTACAATCCCCGCCCGCCAATCGAAGAGCCTGCGTCCAATCAGGTACACCATCAGCAACGTCAAGACCGCGGTGATCAGATTGAAAGCGCGCCCCTCGAGAAGGCCCCATCCGTAGAGTTTGAAGAAGCCCGCGAGCGCGACGAAGTACACCGGCGTGTAGGAGTGCCACACGTTCTCTATGTTTCCACCAAGGTAGCGGAACATCGGCAGCGCCAGCTTGCCTCGATTGAGCATCTCGTAGGGCACTTGTAGAGTGTAGGACTCGTCGGTTTGAGGAGCGGGAACGTTTCCCAATTTCTGAGCTGCCACGTAGGCAAAGCAAGCCGCGATCAGGGCAAAGATCAGGAAGTCCCACTTGCGAAGGAGCGATCTCATCGAGCTTTCTTTTCGGCGAGCGCCGTCACCGAGAGTCCGAATGGAAACGAGAGACGGCTGATCAATAACGCCTCGATCTTCAAGGCAGCTGCCAGGGCCGTGTTGAGCCACTCAGCCACTGGCTTTACATCGGATTCCTCACTGCCTCTCCACTTCGAAGCGAGTCTGTGGGGGACGGCCGCTCCAAACAACAACGAGTTAGCATATGTTGCCCGCCTGAGCGCAAAGTCCCGCGCAGTCAACAGGCGCTTCAGTTTCGTCAGAGTGTAGCGATGATCGGTGCCAACTGCGAGGTCATGGCCCGCGCGCATCCAGTCGTAGGCGGGCTCCCGAATGAACAAGAGTCCGCCAGGCTTAAGGACCCGATGCATTTCCGAGATGGCTGTTTCCGCGTCGGCGCCCGGCAGTTGATAGATCACGTCGAAGCAGGTCACCAGGTCGAACGCCTCAGACTTGAAGGGGATCTGATGCGCGGACGCGATGGCGGCCGTATCCAGCCCCTGCTCACTCCAGAAGACGGAGGCGTGAGGCGAGATGTCGACGCCAAAGGTCGCTCGAGTCCCCAGCTTTTCGCGCAGCCATTTCAGTGAATAGCCGGTGCCACAGCCAACGTCCAGCACGAGCAACTCCGGACGGCCGGGCAGGTGAGGATCAAGTATGGAAGCGGTCACCGCGCGCATGCCCCGAAACCACCAGAGGTGACCTTCGAGTTCAAACATCGCGCGATATTCTTCATGGCGCATGCGCTTTTGAGACTCAACGGGACGCTGAGAGAGAAAAAAAAGCGGAGCGTCTGTTACACAGAGAACAATGGGTCACCGCCGCCGATCTGATCCCTGTCATCCGCGATCTCTCTCTTCTCCGCTGGTATTTGCTGCTTTGGTCGCGCTATGGGCTCGCGCCACCTCAGTCCGGCTTTCTTCCTGCGCGGTGGCCGCGGGCTGATCGGCGGGATGGACCACCTGGGCCTGGCGCTTGATTACGAGCCGCCACCACAATCGGCTCAGGTCCCACCATGTCTTGAACAGCCGCCTGAAATTGAAGAACTGCGATTTCCCGTAGGCCCGATGGAAGTGATGGACCGGCGCTTCGACGAATCTCAGTCCCGCGTCCTGGAACGTCTTGATCATCTCGACGCAGATAGTCCCGCTGCTTGAATAGAGGCGCACCCGGTTGTAGCTTGCCCGGCGTATCAACCGGAAATCGCAGTCCACGTCTGTGATCTTTATCCCGAAGGCCAGCTTGACAGCCCAGCAATAGATCTTGCCGATCATGATTCTGTGCATGGGGTCTGAGCGGCTTATCTTGTAGCCGTTCACCACATCCACGTCCTCAGTCATCAACGGCAGCAGTTGTTCGAGCTCGCGCACATCGTACTGCGCGTCGCCGTCGGTGTAGAAGACCAGGTCTTTTGAGGCCGAGCTCAATCCGGTGCGCAGTGCGCTTCCGTAGCCCATGTTTTTCAGGTGATGTACGGCGCGCAACCTGGGATAGACCGCCTCCAACTCCGACAATATCTGCGCCGTATGGTCGAGGCTCCCGTCGTTAACAACTATGATCTCGTAATCGCCAGTGAGGCGCCGCAAGGTTCGGTCCGCAAGAACGACCATGCTTGCAATAGTGCCGGCGTCGTTGTAGGCGGGGAAGAAGACGCTGATGCTGCAATTGTTATTTAGTGGCTGCTCCAAGTTCGCCATTGTATACGGCGAGGTTTGGAGTATCAAGGGAATGGGGACTAAGAAATGCGAAATGCGAAATTGAAAAGGGGTTCGGGAATTTCGAATTTCGAATTTCTTAGTCTCCATTCTCCATTGGAATCCTGATTCCCTTCTCTTCCGCTGTTCGCGTCGCCTCGTCGTAGCCTGCATCGACATGTCTCGCGATGCCGATGCCAGGATCGTTCGTTAGCACGCGATTCAAGCGCCGAGCTCCATCTTCCGTTCCATCAGCAACCGTCACCTGTCCCGCGTGCAGCGAGTAGCCTATTCCCACTCCGCCGCCATTGTGAATCGAAACCCATGAAGCGCCCGAAGCTGTATTGAGCAATGCATTCAGCAGAGGCCAGTCCGCTATTGCATCTGAGCCGTCCTTCATCCCTTCAGTCTCGCGATAAGGCGAAGCAACCGAGCCGGTATCCAGGTGGTCCCGGCCTATCACGATCGGAGCTTCAAGCTTTCCAGTGCGCAC
Source organism: Blastocatellia bacterium (assembly GCA_041483295.1). Taxonomy (GTDB): domain Bacteria; phylum Acidobacteriota; class Blastocatellia; order UBA7656; family UBA7656; genus DASYSA01. Next base: position 9,195 of record JBGPFL010000057.1, read on the forward strand.
CATGTCGTTCATGGCTTCGCCGAACTCTGCGCGCTCGCCGTAACCCAGCCAGCAGATTCGGGCGGGCAACCCTTGAAACCTCACGCGTTCACTCGCGAGCTTGAGCCAACGCGACAGCACGCGATCGTCAGGAAACAGCTCAAGCGCCAGGTTATCCGTCTTTCGGATATCCTCGGGGCTGCCCGACAGCGCAACCCAACGAAACGGTCCTCGGCCTTCGCAGAACAGCGGTCTGATGTATTCAGGCACAAAGCCGGGAATCTCGAATGCGTCTTCGACTCCCGCCTCCTTCGCCTGCGCCCGAATGTTATTGCCGTAGTCGAACGTCACGGCGCCCATTCGTTTCAGTTCGAGCATCGCTCGAACGTGGTCACCCATTGAGGCCATCGAGCGCTTCGTGTACTCGTCGGGCCGCTCGCGTCGGAGCGCGTTTGCTTCTTCAAGACTGATGCCCGCGGGCACATAACCATTCAACGGATCGTGTGCGCTGGTCTGGTCCGTCAATATATCGGGCACGATCCCGCGGCGGACGAGCAGGGGCAGCACCTCTGCACAATTGCCGACCAGTCCTACCGAAATGGCCTCGCCCTTCGCGCGGGCGTCTTCAATAATGCTGAGCGCCTCGTCGAGGCTGGTTGCCATTCGATCACAGTAGCCCGTGGCTATTCGCTTCTCGATGCGCGCGGGGTCGACTTCGACGCCCAGGAAGCACGCTCCATTCATCGTTGCCGCGAGCGGTTGAGCGCCGCCCATCCCTCCCATACCTCCCGATACAATCAGCTTGCCTTCGAGCGATCCCGAAAAGTGTTTGTTGGCGGCAGCGGCGAAGGTTTCAAAGGTCCCCTGGACGATGCCCTGACTGCCTATGTAGATCCAGGAGCCGGCAGTCATCTGTCCATACATCGTCAGTCCCATTCGCTCGAGCTTGTGGAACTCATCCCAGTTGGACCAGCGACCGACGAGATTGGCGTTAGCTATCAACACGCGCGGGGCGTATTCGTGCGTGCGGAAGATGCCGACCGGTTTGCCGGACTGGACCAGCAGCGTCTCATCGTTCTCGAGTTGCCGAAGCGAGGAGACGATTACTTCGAAGGAACGCCAGTCGCGGGCGGCGCGCCCAGTTCCGCCATAGACGATCAACTCATCAGGCTTCTCCGCGACTTCGGGGTCGAGGTTGTTCATCAACATCCGGAGGGCGGCTTCCTGATGCCACCCCTTGCAACTGATCCCGGGGCCGCGCGCCGCTCTTATCTTTCTCGATTCACTCATACTATTCCCGTTCGGAGATTCGCCCGCCGCCGGATTCTAGCACAGCGACCCGGGCACGATCGACTCAAACTCCACAGCTCAAGAGTTCTCTGGAACTACCCAAACAGGTTAGCGTTCAACGATTTAAGCGCGGAAATTATTTGGCATTGGAACTTTTCATGTCGTATAATCGGCGCGCGAAAGTCGGGACCCCCATCCTGATTTCGCGTGGTAGATCGAGGGCAGAAGAGGTGAGCAATGGTCAGAGCTGGAGAACTATTCCAGGATCCGAAGTCCTTTGTCTGCGTGTTGGCAGCCATCGTGATGTCAGGATATGACGCGGTAGCCACGATGTGGCACATAAGCCGAGGCGTCGCCGTCGAAGGCAATCCTCTTATGGAACCTCTTATCGCGCAGAACGCGGTCGTCTTCTTTCTCGTCAAGATGTGTATCACGGCTTCGTGCCTGCTGATATGCTATCGCTTTTCACATCTCCGCACGGCGCGGAGGGGGATAAGGTTTGTCGTCGCTCTTTACCTGATGGTAAGCCTATACCACGTGGCGATCCTGATTCACGGTTGATGCACGTCAGCGCTGAGCTGAGAGCCCTCCTCGTGCAGGCATATGCTGTCCATCCTCCTGAACCTGGCAGTATGCTGAAAACCCGTTTCGCCCCAAACACCAGACTAAGCCGCAGAAGTCAATGAACCGGGCTAGTAGTCAGTCACTGTGAATCTGATACATGTGCTCGCCGAATCCCACCCACGGTACTAGTAGTGAGTCACAGTGATTGTGATGGACAAAAATGCCCTTCCGAATGCCACCCACTGCCGAGGCTGTGTGACACTCGATCCGCCTCCGGAATCCCACCAACGGAAGTTGGTGGTTCGTTCATACTTGGCCTACAAGGGAGGAAGCCACGACCCTCTTCCCGTTCATCTCTCGCGCTCGCCTCGCAGTCGCGAGGCGAGCGCGAGAGATGAACGAACAGGGGTCAAGGCAGGCCGCGTGAGTAGGCCGGATCTGAACAATCCACCCACTGCCGTGGGTGGGATTCAGAACGTCATTTTGTCCATCACAATGATTGTGACTGAGTCCTTGTGGCAGGTCCGGTGTTTTTAGCCTTCCAGATCCCTAACCAGGATTACCAGCGACTCAATGTATTTCGAAAGCGCGATGTCGCGGTCGATCGCGGGGACTCGCTCACGGATGCGAGCGTATACCCTGGCGAGGCGCGGGCTGGGACTGAGCGGCTTGAGAAATTCGAGACCCTGCGCCGCGCACATAAGCTCGATGGCAAGAATCATCTCAACATTCCTCACCACGTCCGCGAACTTCAAGGCGCTGGTCATCCCCATGCTCACGTGATCTTCCTTGTTGGCCGAAGTCGGCAGATTCGTAACCGAAGCCGGATGCGCCAGAACGTTATTCTCGGCTATCAGCGACACCGCGGCTACCTGAGCGATCATCAAGCCGGAATTAATTCCCGGGTCGGGACTCAGAAAGGCCGGCAGTCCCGAAAGATCGGGATTCACCAATCGCTCGACGCGGCGTTCCGAGA
>JBGPFL010000058.1:0-12001 GCA_041483295.1 Blastocatellia bacterium
ATGAGCGAAGGAACCCGCGCCGAGGTGGACCGGCTTTCCAGGATGGCGCAGGAGGCTAACGCGGCCGGCAAATACGGCGACGCACTCAAGCATCTCTACCACGGGATGGCGGTGATGCGCGGCCAGCCGTGGACGCCGGCCCGCGCGCTTGCAGCGGCCCTGAGCGTTAAACTGGAACGCGCTGTGATCGAGCCGTCTCAAACGCTCGGCCTGGATCTCAGCCAGGTCTTCTCGCTCGATGAAAAACTTGACGGGCAACTTACCGGCACGGTCGCGCTCCTCAAAATGCAAGGTGACGACTCCATCAAGGTGCTCAAGACCCTCGACTCGTTCGACCCGGATCTTGTTTCTTATCCGGCAAGGGTTCAGGTGACCGTGCCCGATGTGGCGGACGGGAATTATCGACTCTCGGTCAAGATTCAACCTCCGGGTGAGGGGGCTGAGGCGATAGTTAAGAACTCGACGATACATATCGAGAGAGGGCTGGTCGCTCAGATTGCCGCCGCCAGAGCGCGTTTGACGAAGATCGAGAAGAAGCTCAAACCGGGAAGCCGGGACGCGTTGCTAGCGGCTCTGCCATCGGCCGATTACCGGCTGTCGCTCTCCGATCTTGCGAATGCGGGGACAATCAACTTCGACCGAATCGATTTTCGCGCCGAGCTGAAAGACGCGGTCGCAATGCTCGACGATCTAGATAGAGGGCGCGATCCGCTGGCCGCGCGTCGAGGGGACTTCAAGAAGGCGTACCGCTCGAAGGTGGACAACACCATTCAGCCCTATCGCATTTTTGTGCCGGCTGGTTACGACAGGGCGAAGGCTCACCCTCTTATCATCGCGCTCCACGGAATGGGCGGCGATGAGAACTCTTACTTTGATGCGTATGCGAACGGCGCGTTCAAGCTGGAAGCCGAGAAGCGCGGCTACATTGTCGCATGCCCGAAGGGCCGCCAGCCGGCTTCGCTGTACAGAGGCTCGGCTGAACAGGACGTGATGGATGTGTTGGTCGAAGTTCGGCGAGTCTACAACATCGACCCTGATCGGGTGTATCTGACGGGCCACTCGATGGGCGGCTTCGGCACGTGGTCCGTAGCGATGCATCATCCTGAGGTCTTTGCTGCACTCGCGCCGGTTGCCGGAGGAGGCAACCCGAACGAACTTTCAAAGATCGTTCAGATTCCGGAGCTGGTTGTCCACGGCGACGCAGATATGACCGTTCGAGTTGAAAGCTCGCGCATGATGGTCGAAGCGGCCAGGAGACTTGGAATCGAGGTGAAGTATATCGAGGTTCCAAAAGGCAGCCACGTCAACGTCGTGGTCCCGACATTTAAGGATGTGTTTGATTGGTTCGACGCTCATAGGCGGAAGCCTTCAGACGCGAAGGCGGCGGCGGCCGGATCCAAGACCAAGTGAACCCGAGGATGATTTTGGAATTTAGATTTTGGATTTTGGATTGGGAGTATTTGGAATTTGAACCGGGCAGACAGATAACGCAAATTCCAAAATCTAAAATCCAAAATCCAAAATCGCTCTGGCGCGCACCTGCCCTGGGCTTGCATTTCTCGGCTTCTTAGGCGACGATAAATGTTGCCGAACAACAATCACGCTTCGACCCATCGGTGACGAAAGGTTGCCGGTTGCTCCCACACCATCCGATGAACAGCTTCGATTGAGAGAGTGACCTCACTCGCTGCTTTCAATCATCTCTCGCTCCCGAAATATCTTCTAGCGACCTGATCGAGTTGAAGGCTCTTCGCTCGTGACGATGACTTTGAAGCCTGCGAGGGAGTTATGAGATCACCCAGGATTGTCTTAGGGCTCGCGCTTGTTTGCGGGGTTGTTCCACTGCCGACCCATATTGATCCTGCTGCTCGCGCAGCCCAGGAACCGGCCGAGACCGTCATTCAGTTGACGCCTGTGCTCGCCGGACTATCATCGCCCGTCTACGTCACCAGCGCGCGCGATGGCTCGGGCCGCCTCTTCGTAGTCGAGCAGGCGGGCCGTATCAAGGTCCTGGAGCAGGGGGCGCAGTCGCCAACGGTGTTTATGAACATCGTCTCCAGGGTGCTCTCCGGGGGCGAGCGAGGACTCCTCGGTCTCGCCTTCCATCCGCAGTATCGAACGAATGGCCGCTTCTTCGTCGACTACACGCGAAGACCTGACGGAGCGACAGTGATCGCGGAGTATCACTTCGCCGCGACTGACCCGAACGTTGCCGACCCGGCCGAAACGGTGCTGCTGACGATTCCGCAGCCGTTCGCAAATCACAACGGCGGGATGGTCGCGTTCGGACCCGACGGCTATCTCTACATCGGAATGGGCGACGGCGGTTCGGCTAACGATCCGGGCCGACGCGCGCAGAACATCGACGAACTGCTTGGGAAGATACTCCGCATAGATGTTGACTCGCCCAACGGCACCAGTCCTTACTCCTCGCCTCCGACTAATCCGTTCTTCGGCGGCATCCCTGGGCGCGATGAGATCTACGCTTTCGGGCTTCGAAACCCGTGGCGATTCTCGTTTGACCGCGCGACCGGCGATCTCTACGTTGGCGACGTCGGACAGAATGCCCGCGAAGAGGTGGACATCGTGACGGCCGGCGGCAACTATGGCTGGCGCGTTTTCGAAGGCACTCGGTGCACTAACAACGACCCGTCCCTCTGCTTCAACCCGGCGCCCTACATCCGCCCGATTGCCGAGTACGACAACCGGGCGAGCAGTGGAGGGCGCTGCTCGATCACCGGGGGGTACGTCTATCGCGGACTGAAATCCAGCTTGCCCGCGGGGTCTTACGTGTTCGGTGACTACTGCACCGGTGAGATCCTCTTGCTCAACGGAGGCGTGCAGACGCTGTTGCTCGACACAACACTGAACATATCTTCCTTTGGTGAAGATGAAGCGGGTGAGATCTACGTTGTGGGACTCGGCGGCACGATACAGCGGATCGTAAACCCGGCCCCACCTCCGCCTCCACCGCCACCTCCGCCTCCAGCGCCGCCCACACTCAGAGTGGATTCGGCTGTAGTTCGGCGGCGCTCGTCGCTTGAAGTTCTGGATCCCCTGACCGTGAAAAAGAACGGTAAGAAGTTCGAGATCGTGGTAAGAGGGCAAGGGTTCCCCGAAGGAGCTGTATTGGTCGTCAACAATCGCGAGCTGCCCACCGAGGCGGGGTCGCAACCAACCCAGGAGTTGATCGGACGACTTCGCCGCGACATGTTAGCCGAGGCGGGCCCGCTCGTCGTTGAAATCGTAATTCCCACGGGCGCGCATTCCAATCAGATCACGATTTCGGTCTTCACGAACTGAGGGCTATTTCGGCGGTAGGATCAACCACTCCGTGGTTGCCCATATCCTTTTCAGATTGCGGATTGCGCGCATGGAAACTATGCTTTCTCTGTCGCGGGTGGAGGATGCAAACCAGCGGCGGTTTTGTCGATGTGAATGAGTAGGGGGAACATATTGTTGAAGTTGAGATCGACGTTTTTTGTAATCAGTTTTGTCGTAGCCTGCGCACTCTTTCTTATATCTGCCGGCCTTGCATCCCGAACCACAGCTCAGACGTACCCGGTCGTGATCGCTCCCGGCTTTGAGTTCAACATCTTTGCTGACCCGACTCGAGTGCCTGAGTTCACAGCACCCGGCGACCCCGAGTTCGCTTATCTCGGGCCGGTCTCGATGGCATTCGATGCCCGAGGGCGACTTTTTGTTGGAACGTACTCGTCGGGCAAGATCCTTATTCTCCTCGACAACAATGGCGACGGCGTGGTGGACCAGGTCAAGACGTTCGCCTCGGGCTTGTCGAAGCCGTTGGGACTTGTGTTTCGCGCCAACGGAGACCTGTTTGCCACCAGCAATGTCGTCAGTGGAGTCGGCAGTATTGTGCGTCTTCGGGACACCGATGGAGATGATGTCGCAGATGAGCGAGTGACAATAGTCGACGGCCTCCCCAGCGAAGGGGACCATCAAACAGATCGGCTCAGGTTCGGCCCCGACGGTCTCTTGTACTTTGGACAGGGATCTTCAACTGATAACGGAGTGCCTGCACCGGGCATGCCCGGCGAGCGCCCGCTGAACGCAACAATCCTGCGCGTTGATGTGGACAACCCAGGCGCGATAGCCACATTCGCCACCGGTCTTCGCAACCCATTCGGAATGGCTTTTCACCCTGAGAATGGGGAACTGTTTGTTGCCGACGAAGCGTCAGGGGGGGAAGTTGGAGGTCCGCCCGATCAGGACACATCCACGCCTGACGAGGTTAATTGGATTGTGCAAGGGGGCAACTACGGCTTCCCGCGATGCGAAGGGACTCCGACGCCGGACAATCCCAACTGCCTTGGAGTTCGTGCGCCGATGATCCAGTTTGTCCGACACCTCACGCCAACTTCTGTAGCCTTTTATACGGGAGCGCAGGCGGGCGCGGATCGCAATCAGATGTTTGTGACGCCACTCAAGCACCTGGCAGGTGAAGGCGGCGACCTGCGGAGGTTCACGATCAGCGGCACTGCCGCGACCGGTTTTCAGGCGACCGAAGTACTGCCGCGTATTGCTGACTTCGGAATAATCGATCCGTCTGATGGGCCCGTCGAAACACTGATTGATCCGATCAGCGGTGACATCTACGTAGATCGCTTTGATCCAGTCAACCATCCCCGGTTCCCCAACGAGCATCACCACTTCATCTACCGCATTCATCGCGCTGGGAGCGACTCGATGCCCTTCATCGGACCGCCCAGCCCTTCATTTGTCAGAGTGGGATCCGGAGCCGTGACAATCAATCTCGTGGGACGTCACCTCAAGCCTGGAGCGATCGTGCTCGCCGACGGAGTTCCGATTGTGACGCGTCAAGGCGCCACCATCTTCGACGTTGCGGCAGATTTACCTGCCAGCGCTGTCTTGAACCCGCGGATCATAATGCTCGAGGTGCAGAATCCGGACGGCGCGCGCTCCAACCCGCAACAGCTGTTAGTGGCCATGCGGGATCCTATTCCGGATAAGTCGCCTCAGATCACGCTGGTTCAGGTGAAGAAGAAAACGAAAATCATCGACACGGTGACCGCAGGCACCAAGGCAAAGAAACTGACGCTCATAGTAACCGGGACGGACTTCGACGCGAGTGCGCAGTTGCTGGTGAATGGGGTTGTTCTTGAGCTGCTGAGCACGAGTCAGACGGAGATTGATGCGCGGTTCACCAAGCCTATGGTTGCCGCCGCGGGAGAGCTGACAATTCAAGTTCGCAACTCTACGGGGAAGGTTTCAAACACAGTGAGGCTGGTAGTTGCAGCCGCGGAGTGAACTTGCTGACACTGCCAGACACTGTAGTTGTGTTGAAGGTCACCTTGGGAATTTGAATGCATGCGGAGTGAGCGGGGGCAAGCCACCCTTCCCAACCTGTATTCCTTTCGAGTTGGAGTTGTTCCTGTGCTTTTGCGTCCCCGACTGCCTTTTTGGGTTTGGAGTTGTTCCTGTGCGTTTCGTTCCCGACTGCCGTTTTGGAGCTATCGCCGTTCGCTGAAGAAGACAGGGAATTCGTGAATTGTGTGGAAGCCGCAGGACTGGTAGAGGTGAACTGCGCCGACGTTTGCAGTGGTCACGGCCAAGGTCACTGAATCGAAGCCGAGTTCTCGGAAGTCAGAAAGCGCCGCGCCGATCAGCCGCCTGCCAATTCCCATTCCTTGATACCGAGGCAACACGGAGATCTGGCCGAGGTGACCAGTCCGCGCCGAGATTCGGGAGGCGATCAAAATGCCCAGTTGCTTGCCGGTCTCTCGCTCGATGGCCACCCGCGAGACTCTGCGCATGAAGCTGCCGCACCAGATGCTCTCGGTAAGAATCGATATAAGCTCGGCGCAGCCCTCTTCGGTTCGATACTGGCTGTTGATGCGGCTGTCGTGCTCGTCGCGATGAGAGCGATGGATCACTCGCACCGCACGAGAGAAGTCGTCCTCCTCCCAGGCCCTCAGCTCGATGTCGGGCGGCTGACGCCTGCGGCGGCCGCTTGAGACTATCTCATCGTCTCCGGCAGGCGACTTCAGATCGGCTCTCATAAACGCCCGATCGAACCGCTCAAAGCCGCGTGCGCGAAAGACCTCGGTTGCCGCTTGATTGTCGATGCTTACGCATTGGCTCTCGATGCGGCGCTGTCTGGGCACCTGCCCGATCGCCTGCAGTATTCCCACCGCCATCTGCCGATCGATTCCCAGGCCGCGCCAGTGGTTCGACACGTAGATGTCGCCGATGGAGCAGCGCGTCCCCTCCACTACATAGAAGGCGAACCCGACAGTGGCGTCGCCGGTTACCGCCGCAACGCCGGCCAGTTCGCGGCGTCGCGCAACTTCGCGCACTAACCGGCTGGCCCCGGTGTAGTCCCACCCGAGCAGGGAGAGCCACTCGGTGCATTGTTCGTCGAATAGCTGTTCCAGACCATGCAGATCGGCGTCCGCCAGCGATACGATCCTTGCTTCCGGATTTGTCAGCGCAGCGGTTGCCATTTTGATTTCTGAGCTAATGAGAAGAATGAGAGACGGTGCTGGTTGCTTGAGCACCTCGCCAGCATTATAGGCCCCGCTGAACCTCGAGGCAATCAGTTCGAAGTGCGCCGTTCAACCACGGGGTGGTTGATTTTGTGCAGTCGACAGAGGCACTGATTGGAGGAGTCAACCGCGGAGTGATTGATTGTTTGTAGTACTTGGCGGCCAGAGACTCTCACCCCGGGGAAGTGAAATGTGCGGCAGCTGGTGCTTTTGGTCTGTTCCAACGCACATACGACTCCTCAGGAGTCGGTGCCTCCGCGGCCGCCTGCTACAAACATTGAACTCCTCCGGAGGTCCCGACTACAGGGTGCGCTTGATTATCATCAGCGTCATATCATCGATCGGCGCGGTCGTTCCCACGAAACGTGATAACGCTTCGTCCATGCGGTCGCGGATTCCCGAGGCGGACCGGCTCAGGTTGTTCTTCACTACTTCGATGAGCCGGTGTTCTCCGAACTCTTCATCCTTCTCGTTGATCGATTCGGTGATGCCATCACTGTATATGATGAGCACATCGCCGGCCTCGAAGGTGACAGTATCTTCCTGGTAGGCGACTCCCGGCATGAGTCCGATGGGCAGTCCCCCTTTATCGAGCTTGGTCATCTGACCCGAACGGCGAATGAGCAATGGCGTATTGTGTCCGGCGTTCGAGTAGGCGAGCGATCCCGTGTCGGTATTGAGTTCGCCGTACAGAAGCGTCAGGAACTTGTTGGAGGGCGAGTTCTCAAAGATGTACTGGTTGATCTGGCCCATCACCTCGCTAATGGACCAGCGCGCCTGCGATTGAGCGCGCACGGCCGCGTGCAGCGACGACATCAACAGCGCCGCCCCGGTGCCTTTTCCGGAAACGTCCCCGACTGCGAGGACCAGTCGATTGTCCCACTTTCGTTGAATGAAGTCGTAGTAATCGCCGCCTATCTCGCGGCAGGGAAACGAGACAGCCGTCATGTCCCAGCCTTCTATCTTGGGCGGGGCGACAGGCTGCAATCGCATCTGGATCTCGGAGGCGACCTTCAACTCTTCTTCCATGCGCCGCTTCTCGAGCCGCTCCTCCAACAGTCGCTCGTGCTCGATTTTGATCGACGCTACCGACGCTATCGTGGTGAGAACGTTCAGATCTTCAGCCTTGAAGCGGTTATGGAATGGGTTATCGACGTAGATCATTCCGAACGTCTCTTCGCCTGATACGAGCGGCACAGCCATAACGGAGCGAATCTGACTGAGCACGATCGAGTTCTGGGCCTGGAAGCGTGGGTCGTGCATGGCATCGGATGTAAGAACGGGCTCTCCCTCGCTGAGTACCTTGTTGGTGATCGAGCGGCTGAGCTGGACCTGCGACGCCGTGGGAAGAGCGCCCTCGTGGGCTCCGCGCGCCAGCTTACATATCAGCTCGTCTCCTTCCTTGAGGAACAGGAACCCGCGCTCGGCGGGGATCGCCTGGAAGACGAGGTCGATCGTTATTTTCAGCGTGTCTTCGAGCGTTGTGCGTGGCAGCAGCGCTATGCCCACCTGAGAGACGATGCTCAGCAGGTCGCGCACAGGCGCCTGCGGGCCCAGAGCAGTCCGAGCGCCCGAGCCCAAAGGCGCGCGCTTCTCGCCCGACATAGCCCCGGACTGAATCGAGGACAGGAGCTCGGAAGTCGACCGGCCCGGAATCGGGGTCGTTATCGTGTCAGCCGGAAGTTGGGCGCCCGCAGGTCCGGACAAGAATACCGTTGCGCCCGACAACATTGACTGATCGCCGGCGCTGTATTCGATTTCGGTCTCACCTATGCGAACGAGGTCGCCGGTCTGAAGCCGCACCGTTCCCGTGACTCGCTGGCCGTTTAGAAAGGTCCCATTGGCGCTGCCGTTGTCGACCAGCAGTATCTGGTCGCCTTCACGGACGATCTCAGCATGCAGGCGCGAGGCGAACGGATCACCGATGCATATGTCGTTTCGAGACGAGCGGCCAATCGTCAATCTCATCTTGTCGAGCTTGACCACTGACGGCTCATAATCCTTGGGGCGAACGATGAAAGTAGACATAAATCAAAATCGTGATGCGTGATCCGTGATGCGTGATGCGTGATCCGTGATTGGTCACGCATCACGCGTCACGCATCACGCATCACTCGTCACTCTCTTCTGGACATCACAACTATGGTGCGGGTGAGTTTATCGTGCCATCCCTGTTGACGCGGGTCCCACAACATCCAAAGAAAGCCCAGGAAGAAAACTGCCATCGAAAGCGGGTAGCCGACCAGATGGCGCAGGGCCGCCTGCCTTCTGGTGAATTTTCCCCCGTCCACCCGCACTATGTATATGCCAAGTATCCGCATGCCGGCCGTCTGTCCGTTGGAGCCCGCGAGCAGAACGAAGTTCATCAAGACCAGGAGCACGGTCAGTCCCGCCACAATAACCAGATCTCGATTTGAGCCGACCACCGACTTGTGGCTCACAGCGGTAAGGCCAAAGGTGAAGAGCATCATCGATATGAGGGTTATCAAGAAGTCGAACATCCACGCCCCATAACGTAGGCCGAAGCCCGCCTGCTCGAAGGCGCCTATGAGCGAGTGCGTTGGAGGAGCGTAACGGCGACCGACGACGCTGACCGGCGCTGCTCCTGCCGCCGCGTGGGCGAGCCGCGGCGCGCCGTTCGGGCCGGTACCTGGTACTCGAGTCTGGCGGAGTTCGGGAGGCGAGGTCGAGTCGAGCGATCCGCGGCCGCCCTGGGGATGCGAGGTGGCCACGACTGTTCCCGCGTCGAGCGAGCCGCTGACCGACCGCTGCCGTCTGGGCGAAGCCTTGCCGCAATGCGGGCAAAACTTGGACCGGTCGCCCAGTTGTTTCCCGCAGTATGGGCAAAATCTTCCGTGCTCGATCTCTTTCGAAGTCAAAGGTGCTTCCGCTCCGAGTGGTGCACAGTAAAGTTACCTTAGACGGTCACGAACTTCAAAACGGTTCCACCGAGTTTCAACTCGTCGCCTGCCGACAGCACCCGCGGAGCCTTGGTGTTGAGCTTGATCTGTCCTCCGCTAACCGTGTTGACGATCGTACCGTTGACCGAACCGAGGTCCTCGATGAGGAACTGTTCGCCCTGGCGGTAGATCATTGCGTGACGGCGAGAGACTTTTGTTTCCGGGTCATACAGTGTGAGGTCTATCTCGGGGAAAATACCGGTATGTGGGTCGGTGCGGCCTATGAGCAGGCTGTCCTGGTTCAGAGGAAATGGTTTAACCATGTCCGACGTGCCCACGACGACCAACTGGGCTGTGACACGCGCGCTGCCTGGATGTCCGGCGCTTCCAAGAACCGGCTGGCGCGACCCGCAGTGGGCGCAGTAGACGTCGCCCGCGCCAATCTTGTCTCCGCAATGTCCGCAGAAGACCCACTCGACGGCAGCGCTGCTGCCGGTCGGACTCTGGGCCGGAACGGCGGCGGGAGGCGAGGATGGAGGGGTCGTTTTCGGCCGGATCTCGCGCGGCCCGGATGGACGGGACTAACTGCGCCGCTGTAAGGCGTCTGCCCCGGAGCAACGAACGGGGGGCGCGATGGTTGAGGCACCACCCCTTTGGCTTCGAGGCGTTGCAGGTGGTCTTCAAGCGAGCGCTTCAACTCGAGGGCTGACGCAGGCCGATCCTCGGGCTTATGCGCCACCGTCTTCATCAGAATGCGCTCCATTTCGACCGAGATTGCAGGATTGATCTGGCTCGGACGGGGGTGCTTGCTGAAATCAAAGATCAAGAGGGGGTTGTCCTGCGGGTCCGAGCCGGTCAACATGTGAAACATGGTCGCCCCAAGCGAATAGACATCGGAGCGCGCCTCGACCTTTCCTGCAAACAGCTCGGGTGGGGCATATCCCATCGTCCCGATCGCCGTCACGCCCTTCTCAGTCGCTTGAACAATGCGGGCGATTCCGAAGTCCACCAGCATCACGCGTCCGGTGTTGTCGTCGAGCATCAGGTTGGCAGGCTTGAGATCGCGATAGATGATCGGCGGATTCTGGGTGTGAATGTAATACAACACGTCGCATATCTGGGCGGCCCACTTGGCGACAGTGGCTTCTTCTACCATGCCTCCGTGCGCGCGCATCTGTTCGGCGAGATCGCCTCCGCCTATCCATTCCATCACGAGGTAGTACCTGCCGCCCTCGATGAAGTTATCGTAGATGGTGGGGATGGAGGGGTGCTTGAGCCGGGCGAGCACCGCAGCTTCGCGCCTGAAGTCTTCGACCGCCTTGGCGCGTTGGCTCTCATCGGCGAACAACTCGATCATCTCTTTCACGGCGCAGAGCCGGTCCGCGAGGCGCTTGTCACGGGCCCTGTAGACCGATCCCATACCGCCCCCTCCAACGCGGTTCGAGATCGCGTACCTGTCGACCAAGAGGGTGCCTGGCTCGAGTTGAATATTTGCGGTGGCCTTCTTGGGTTTCTTCACGTCAGGCATACGATTCTCGCCGCGCCCCTTGCGCGCCTCGACTACGACCGGCGGCGGAGGGAGTGGGGCCGGTTCCTGGCGCGCTCCACACTCTCCACAAAACGGGTCTCCGGGCTGTACCTGTGTGCCGCATTCAGGGCAGAACATTGCTCTCGTTAGATCCAACAGGAGCAACGAGACGGCTGCGGTGAGAGAAAACTGATCTAATATCGGCCGCCTCTCACCTTCGGGATTCTACTTGTCCGCACTCCTGTTGGGGCTTATCTCAGAATCTGAAATTTCAAAAACGTCTTGCCGACGATGATCTCGTCGCCATTTTGAAGCATATGACGCTTGCCCGGGAGCAACCTTCGACCGCGATTTACAAACGTGCCGTTGGTGGAACCCAGGTCTTCGATGAAAAACTCGCCCTCGTTGTTCACAATGCGTGCGTGGCGACGCGAAACCTTAGCCTCAGGGTCATCCTCGTCGAGGTCGACGTCCGGGAATATTCCACTGTCGGCATCCCACCGCCCTATGTTCGTCTCAATGCCGGTAATGGGGAAGTCTTTGCCGACCCGCCCGCCGCGCTCGATTACCAGCTTGGCGGTAATACGCAGACTCTCGGCCGCATTCGCGCCTCGCTGATTTGCTGCCGCGGGAGGACTTGAATCGGATCGTAACGCGTCGGTGCGGCCGCGTGATGAAAGAATAAAGGTTTGCGATCTGGGATCCGCATGTCGCTCACCCGAGTTATTATTGCCTGCGGCCGGTTTGTCAGCAGACGGCTGACGGCGGGGGGGTGAAACAGCCTCGCGCGCGTCCGTGATTCGGTCGGGGCTCCGTGCGGGGGTAGCCGGTTTGGGCATTGCCGTCGAAGTTGTGAACGACGGCGGGGTAGGCGGCGGCCCGTCAATGGTGATCGACTGCATCGGATCATTTTGAACTGCGCTTGGCGGCTGATATATCGGCTCTTTGGAATTCTCTCGCGCAGCCGGGCCTCGCAAATGTCCATCGTCCAGCTTCACACCGCATTCATCGCAGTAATCACTCCCATCTATATTATTTGTCCCACA